>DATJCV010000469.1:0-3339 GCA_035497775.1 Burkholderiaceae bacterium
GCCTCGCTGATCAGGAACGACTTGGCGTAGGGGTGGTACAGACAGGTCGGATGGAACTGGATGAATTCCATATTGGCGACGCGGCAGCCGGCGCGCCAGGCCATCGCGATGCCGTCGCCGGTCGCGGTGTCGGGATTGGTGGTGTACAGGTAGACCTTGCCGGCGCCGCCGGTGGCCAGCACCGTGTGGTCCGCTGCTACGGTCAATACCTTGCCGGTCTTGACGTTTTGCAGATACAGGCCGAGGCAGCGTGGTGAAACGATTTTCGGGTCGAGCTTGGCCGAGGTGATGAGGTCGATTGCGCAGTGATCTTCCAGCAGCGTGATGTTCGGATGGGAGCGCGCCTTCTGCTCCAGCGTCACCTGCACCGCGTGGCCAGTGGCGTCGGCGGCGTGGATGATGCGGCGCTGGCTGTGGCCGCCTTCGCGCGTCAGGTGGTAGCCGAGCTCGGCCGTTTCGTCGCGCGTGAACGGCACGCCTTGCTCGATCAGCCAGTCGATTGCCTGCCGACTGTGTTCGACGATGAAGCGGGTGGCTCCTTCGTCGCACAGACCGGCGCCGGCGACCAGCGTGTCGGCAATGTGCTGCTCGACACTGTCGTTGGAGTCGAGCACGGCGGCAATCCCCCCTTGCGCCCAGTTGCTGGCACCGTCCAGCAGCGAGCGTTTGGAAATCAGTGCAACTTGATGGGTTTGGGCAAGGTGCAGGGCAACGGACAGGCCGGCCAGTCCGCTGCCGACGATGGCGACGTCAAATTTCATGAGATGGATTCTTTCGGGGAAGTTGCCCTAACTATATTCGATTTGCGTCGTGCCGTTTTCAGGCTGCGTCGCAGCAAGGCTATGATAATCTGCCACGCATTCATCATTTCCCACTATATAAAAATCCATGAAAAAAATCCTGAAGGGAGTCGGAGCCGCTCTACTCTTGATGATGGTGGCGTTGATCACGGTCTTTTTCTGGTATCGCAGCGCCAGCCAGCCGCAAATCGACGGCAAGCTGCAACTGGCCGGCCCGGGCGCGGCGATCGACATCGTGCGCGACGCGCAAGGCGTGCCGCACATCTATGCGCAATCCGCGGCCGACGCCTATTTCGGATTGGGCTTTGCGCATGCACAGGATCGCCTGTGGCAAATGGAGTTGAACCGGCGGATTCCGGCTGGCACGATGGCGGAAATCCTCGGGCCGGGAGCCGCCGATACCGACCGCTTCCTGCGCACGCTCGGCGTGCAGCGCAACGCCGAAGCGATCCTGCAAAACCTGGCGCCGGACGCGCGCGCCGCGCTGGACGCCTACGCCAAGGGCGTGAACGCCTACCTGGCTAACCGCAAGGGGCCGCTGCCGCCGGAATTCCTGCTGGCTGGCGCACCGGCACCGGCGCCGTGGCAGCCAGTGGATTCGATCGGCTGGCAAACCATGATGGCATGGGATCTGGGCGCCAACTGGACGCAGGAACTGCTGCGCATGCGGCTGGCGCAGCGGCTGCCGCTGGAGCGCATCAACCAGTTCATGCCGCCGTATCCGGGTGATGCGCCGCTGCCGACACAGGATTACACCAAGCTGTACCGTCAACTGGCGGGCACCGCGCAGCAACTGGAAAAAGTCGCGGCGATCGCGCCACCGTCGTATATCGACGGCATGGGTTCCAACAACTGGGTGGTGGACGGCGCCCGCACCGAAAGCGGCAAGCCGCTGCTGGCGAATGACCCGCACCTGGGCCTGTCGGCGCCGGCGCTGTGGTATTTCGCCCATCTGTCGGCGCCGGGCCTGAACGTGATCGGCGCCACGCTGCCGGGCTTGCCGGCGGTGGTGCTGGGCCGCAACGACCGCATCGCCTGGGGCTTCACCAATACCGGGCCGGACGTGCAGGATTTGTTCATCGAACGCGTCAATCCAGCCAACCCGAAGCAGTATCAGACACCGGACGGCTGGGCCGATTTCAAGATTCGCAGCGAAATCATCAAGGTCAAGGGCCAGCCGGATGTGACGCTGGAGGTGAGGGAAAGCCGGCATGGACCGATCATCACCGGTGCGCTGCCGTTTGCCGACCGCGCGCCGGTCGATGCCAAAACCCATGTGATCGCCTTTGCCTGGACCGCGCTGCGGCCGGACGACCTGACGCTGCAGGCCGGGGTGCGTATGAACCATGCGAACAACTGGCAAGATTTTCTGGCCAGTGCGCGCGACTTCGCTTCGCCGCAACAGAACATGGTGTACGCAGACATCGACGGCAATATCGGCTTCATCGCACCGGGTCGGGTGCCCATCCGCAAGGCGGAAAACGACTTGCATGGACTGGCACCGGCGCCTGGCTGGGATGCGCGCTACGACTGGGCCGGTTTCATTCCGTTTGAATCGCTGCCGCACGAGTTCAACCCGGCCAGCCATCAAGTGATCACGGCCAATGAAAAAATTGTCGAGCCCGACTATCCGTATTTCCTGACCAGTGAATGGCATCTCCCGTACCGCGCCGACCGCATCGCTGAATTGATGGCGGCGACGCCGAAGCACAGCCTGGACAGCTTTGGAGCGATCCAGAAAGACGTGCTGTCGCTGGCGGCGCGCGAAGTGCTGCCGCTGCTGCTGCGCACCCAGCCGGCCTCGGAGCGTGCCAAGAGCGCGCTGGCCGCGCTGTCCAAATGGGATGGCACCATGGGCGTGGCGCAGTCCGAGCCGTTGATCCTGAATGCGTGGCTGCGCGAATTGTCGCGCCGCATGTTCGCCGACGAGTTGGGCGAGTCGATGATGCAGGATTTCTGGTCGCTGCGGAATATGCAGCAGCCGCTGACCGATATCCTGAAAAACCCGCAGCAACTGGGCGCCTGGTGCGGCGATGCACGCCAGCCGCTGCCGGCCGAACAGGCGCTGCCACTGTGTGCCAAGCTGCTCTCCGACTCGCTGGAAGCGACGCTGGACGATTTGCAGCGCCGCTATGGCGATCCGCGGAAATGGCGCTGGGGCGACGCGCATGAAGCGCGCTCCGAGCACCGGCCGTTCGGCAAGGTGCCGCTGCTGGCCAAGGTGTTCGATGTCCGCGTTCCCTCGCCCGGCGACAACTACACGGTCGACGTCGGGCGCTACAACCTGAGTGATGAAAAGGAGCCGTTCACCAACCGCCATGCGCCCAGCCTGCGCGCACTGTACGACCTGGACGATCCGGAAAAATCGCGCTTTATCCATTCGACCGGGCAGTCCGGCAACCTGCTATCGCCGCTGTACCGGAACTTCAGCCAGCGCTGGGCCGAGGTCACTTACCTGCCGATGCAGATGCGGCGGCCGTCGGTGAGGTCACATTTAATATTATTTTCATAATATATCTGAATTGTCATTTTAATAGGG
>DATJCV010000470.1:0-2880 GCA_035497775.1 Burkholderiaceae bacterium
CTCCTGGCCGAGCAGCGCGGGCTGCACATGATTCCCTCGTTCCATCCCGATCTGGTCAGCGGCGTGGCCAGCTACTGGAGCGAACTGCTGGCGGCACAGCCGGCGCTGGATCTGCTGCTGGTGCCGATCGGCCAGGGTTCCGGCATCTGCGCCGCGGTGGCGGCGCGCGAGGCGCTCGGCTTGCGCTGCCGCATCGTCGGCGTGGTGTCGGCGCATGCGCCGGCCTACCAGCTGTCGTTCCGGCGCGGCGCCAGCGTCGCGGCGCCGGTCAGCACGGTGCTGGCCGACGGCATGGCCTGCCGCGTGCCGGACCAGGACTCGCTCGAGATCATCTTGAAATACGTCGACGACGTGGTGGCGGTGAGCGACGACGAAGTGGCCGCCGCGATGAAACTGCTGTACGTCGCTACCCATAATGTGGCGGAAGGGGCGGGCGCGGCGGCATTGGCGGCGGCGCTGCAGATGAAGGAGCAGCTGCGCCAACGCCGGATCGGCCTGCCGCTGTCCGGCGCCAACGTCGATCATGAACAGTTCGCGCGCGTCCTGCGCGCCTGATCCGCATGAAAAGCGAGGCGACGATGACGCAGGAAAGCAAGGGCATGTGGCTGGGAGTGGTCGGCGTGGCGATCTTCAGCCTGACGCTGCCGTTTACGCGGATGGCGGTGGCGGAATTGAACCCGATCTTCGTCGCGCTCGGCCGCGCGGTGGTGGCGGGCTTCGGTTCCGGCGCCTTGCTGTGGTACTTGGGTGCCGCGCGCCCGAACGGCGCGCAATGGCGCCCGCTGGCGATCGTGTCGCTCGGCGTGGTGGTCGGCTTCCCGGTGTTTTCGTCGGTGGCGATGGTGTACGTGCCGGCCTCGCATGGCGCCATCGTGATCGGCATCCTGCCGCTGGCGACCGCGCTGTTCGGCGCGCTGCGCTTCGGCGAGCGGCCGTCGCCCGGTTTCTGGATTGCCGCCGTTGCCGGCAGCGCGATCGTGATCGCGTTTGCGCTCAGCGATCACAGCGGCGCCGGCGGCGGCTTCCATTTCGCCGATCTGGCGCTGTTCGCCGCGGTGGTGGCAGCGGCCATGGGCTATGCCGAAGGCGCGCGCCTGTCGCAGACGATGGGCGGACAGCAGGTGATCTGCTGGGCGCTGCTGCTGTCGCTGCCGGTGCTGCTGCCGATCACCGCCTGGTTCGGCTGGCGCTATGGCGTGACGGCGTCGCCGCGGGCCTGGGCCGGCTTTGCCTATATCTCGCTGTTTTCGATGTTCATCGGTTTCTTTTTCTGGTACAAGGGACTGGCCCTGGGCGGCATTGCGCGCGTGGGGCAGACGCAATTGCTGCAGCCGTTCATGACCCTGGTCGGCGCCGCGCTGATCGTCAATGAACCCTTGCAGAGCCGGCAGTTCCTGTTTGCCTGCGCGGTGATCGCGGTGGTGGCGATCGGGCGCCGGATGCCGGTGCGGCGCTGAGGATGTTTACTCCGGACGCAGCGTATTTGAGATAATCGCGCGGCAAGCAAGCCCGTTCAACTTGCCATCCGGCACAGTCGCGATGGCGTTCTTTTTTGGAGCACCCATGTCGTACTACGAAAAACTGCGCGCACTGAACATCGAACTGCCGGCAGTGGCCACGCCTGCCGCCGCCTACGTGATGTATGCGCAAACCGGCAATACGGTTTTCCTGTCCGGCCACATCGCGAAAAAGGACGGCAAGCCGTGGGTCGGCCAGTTCGGGCACGGCATGACGACCGCGGAAGGCAAACTGGCCGCGCGCGCGGTGGCGATCGACCTGATGGCGACGCTGCAGGCGGCCTGCGGCGGCGACCTGAACCGGGTCAAGCGTATCGTCAAGGTCATGAGCCTGGTCAATTCGACTGGCGACTTCACCGAGCAGCACCTGGTTACCAACGGCGCTTCGGAACTGTTCGTCGAAGTGTTTGGCGATGCCGGCAAGCATGCGCGTTCGGCCTTTGGCGTGGCGCAGATTCCAACCGGCTCCTGCGTTGAAATCGAGCTGATTGCCGAAATCGCCTGACCGCGCAGTTATGCGCGAACGTGATGCAGATGGTCACGACAACCAGATCGGGGCGGGCGCCAACGGCGCCGGCTCGATAGGCAGGACGGCGCTTATCCGGTGCCTTTCCGAGATGGGGCTGCCATAAGCAGGCCCGACAAATCCTGGTGGCTGGCAGTCGCCGCAGTTGCCAACGACAACAAGCGAGACAAACATGAAAATGGAAAACCCCGATCCGATGCAATGGCAATTCTCCCGCCGGGCCCGGCAACTGCAAAGCTCGGTGATTCGCGACATCCTGAAAATCACCGCGCGTCCGGAAGTGATTTCGTTTGCCGGCGGCCTGCCGTCGCCGGCCACGTTTCCGATCGAGCAGATGCGCATCGCCTACGAGCGCGTGCTGACGCAGCAGGGCAAGGTAGCGCTGCAGTATGGGCCGTCGGATGGCTATGAGCCGTTGCGCGCCTGGATTGCCGATTCGCTTTCGACCAACGGCGCGCGCATCGCGCCGGAACAGGTGCTGATGGTGTCCGGCTCACAACAGGGACTGGACTTGCTGGGCAAGGTGCTGATCGACGAAGGCGACCGCGTGCTGGTGGAAACCCCGAGCTATCTCGGTGCGCTGCAGGCGTTTTCGGTATACGGACCGGAGTTCGTTTCGATCCCGAGCGACGACGGCGGCTTGCTGCCGGAGGCGGTGGCTGCGGCCGGGCAGGGCGCGCGCATGCTGTATGCGCTGCCCAATTTCCAGAATCCGACCGGTCGCACCCTGTCACTCGAACGCCGGCACGAATTGGTGACGAATTGCGCCCGTCTCGGCCTGCCGCTGATCGAGGACGATCCGTACGGTGCGCTGAGCTATCGCCACGCGCCGCTGCC
>DATJCV010000471.1:0-4296 GCA_035497775.1 Burkholderiaceae bacterium
CCGGCTGGAAGAACCGCAGGCCAGTTACGCGATGGCCGAGGAAGCCGACACCGACATCAGCTACGACAAGCGGCAAAAAGCCGAAAGCAAACCGCGCCAGGAAGCCGTGGTCAAGGGTATTACCCCCGACCAACCAGCACCAATCGTTGAACGCAAACCGCTCGATGGCGGCAAACCAGTAGCGATTCCAGCACTGGCAACGCCGGCTGAAGAAGGGTTTTTCAGCCGCTTGTTGAGTTTTTTCCGCGGCAAACCAGTTACCGCCGTGGCCGCTCCGGCGGCCACGGTTGCCGAAGCCAAACCGGCTGGCAATCGTGAACGCAACAGCCGTAATCCGCGCGGGCGCACCCGTGGCGGCCGCAACGGCAATCGCGAGCGCGGTGAAGAGCGCGATGTCGCCTCCGCCGCCGAAGCGCGGATTGACAGCGCGAAACCCGTAGCGACAACGGCGGCAGCGGAAGCCAGACCGGCACGCACGCCACGGCCACCACGCCCACCGCGCGAGCCACGCGAGGCCGGTGATGGTGCACGCCCGCGCAACGGCGAACGCACGCAACGCGGACGCGACGAGCGCAGCGAAACGGCCGAAGCCAAGGCCGAGCAGCCGCTGGTCGCCGAGGCCGACGTGGCAGCAATTGCCAGCGAGGTCATTGCAACCCCTGTGTCTGTCGTGGCGGCACTCGACGATAAGTTGACGCCGGCCGGCACAGAGCCGCATGGCGAACACGATGAGCACGGCGATGAGCCGCGCCGCCGCCGCCGTCGCGGTGGTCGCAACCGGAATCGGCGCGATCGCGAGAATGGAGAGAACGGCGAGAACGGCGAAACGGGCGAAACCGGCAGCGTGACCGCAGCCGCCTTCGTGCCGGTAGCCGACGCCGCCATGGCGGAGGCCAGCACGCAAGAAGCCAATGTCGAACCGGCCCTGGCGCCCGAGGTCACGACTGACCAGATCGTGCAGGAGGCTGTGGTTGCAGACGTGGCGCTGGCACCAGCCACGGTGGTTGCCACCGACGCGATAGCCGAACCGGTCGCAGAAGCTGCGCCGGAAGCGGCGTTGGAGGCGATGCCCGCAGTCGTATCCGAAGCCACGCCGCTAAGTGCTGCCATCGCGCCACCGCAAGCCCCACAGCACGTGCCGTCACAAGCGACCGAGCAAGCCGCCCCCCTACCAGCGGGACTGGCGAGCGATGAAGCGACAGCAGCTAGCGCCGAAATCGCAAGCGCGCAGCCGGCGGCATCTGTGCCGCCAGTTGATGAGCCCCGCGCTGCCACGCCTGCCGCAGCGACTCTCGCCACCCCGCTGGACGACCTGCGCAGCGTTCTGAACACAGCAGGCCTGATGCTGGCCACGACCGACCCCGAGAAGCTGCGCGCGGCGCAGGAAGCGGCAGCCAGGATCGAAGTGGCACCGCGTGCACCGCGTGAACGCAAGCCGCTGCCGCCGGCCTCGACCGAGGCGCTGGTTCAGGTCGAAACGCACCATTGAAGCCGACGGCGGCGAGCGGCTTGATGTACTCGCCTAGCCTTCACAGTCGCTGAAAAAAGGGAGCCACACGCTCCCTTTTTTATTGCTCCGGCTGCCCTTGCTGCCGGTGGCCGACCTTGCTCACTGTTGCGGCATGATTGATTGCGCCAGCGCCGGTAGCAATCGCCGCATCGTGATATCTTGTTGTTGTTGTCGGGCCGGTGTGGCACATAGCGGAAAACACCATTTACGGAGCCATAGAACAAGCATGGTAGAGAGAACTTCCCTGTCCACCAGCCAGGATGATGGCAGCCGGATATCTGCGATCCCGGTGCAATCGGAAGCGCCGAGCGGGCTGCTGACCGATGCCTTGCAGCGACCTTTGCATGACTTGCGCATTTCGGTCACCGACCGCTGCAACTTTCGCTGCGTGTATTGCATGCCGAAAGAACTGTTCGGCAAGAACTACGCCTTCCTGCCGCATACCTCGCTGCTGTCGTTCGAAGAAATCACCCGCCTGGCGCGCCTGTTTGTCGCCCATGGCGTGGAAAAAATCCGCTTGACTGGCGGCGAACCGCTGCTGCGCAAGGATATCGAGGGCTTGATTGCCCAGCTGGGCGAACTCAGAACCACGGCCGGCCGGCCGCTGGACATGACGCTGACCACCAACGGCTCCATCCTGGCGCAGAAAGCCCAGGCGCTGAAGGACGCCGGCTTGAAGCGGGTCACGGTTTCGCTCGATTCGCTCGATGATGCCACCTTCAAGCGCATGAACGACGTTGATTTTCCGGTGGCCAAGGTGTTGCACGGCATCGATGTCGCCCATCGCGTCGGGCTGGGGCCGATCAAGGTCAACATGGTCGTCAAGCGCGGCATGAACGAGCACGAAATCGTGCCGATGGCGCGCCACTTTCAAGGCACGCCGTTCATCCTGCGTTTCATCGAGTACATGGATGTCGGCGCCTCCAACGGCTGGAAGATGGACGAAGTCGTGCCCTCGTCCGAAGTCGTGCGGCGGATCGATACCGCGCTGCCGCTGGAACGCATCCCGCCCAACTATCCGGGCGAAACTGCCGAGCGCTGGCGCTACCGCGACGGCAGCGGCGAAATCGGCCTGATTTCCAGCGTCACCAAAGCCTTCTGCCATTCCTGTTCGCGCGTGCGCCTGTCGACCGAAGGCAAGCTGTACACCTGCCTGTTCGCGACCAGCGGCCACGATCTGCGCGCTCTGCTGCGCGGCGGCCGCAGCGATGAAGAAATTTCCAGCGCGATCGAACACCTGTGGCGCGTGCGCAGCGACCGTTATTCCGAATTGCGTGCCGCCGGCGCCGTGACGCCGGCGCTGAAAAAAATCGAAATGTCGTACATCGGCGGCTAGGCTCGGGATCGCTTATCGCCATGCAAACGAATAGCGGGAGTATGATGTCTAAACTGCCATTTTACGCCGGGAATTTGGTATCGGCTCATGGAGTATATGCAAAACCCCAGCTTCAGACTCGAAGCGTGAGCGATGCCGGTGCGCGAGCAACGCCGGCCGCATCATGATTTTCAACCCGTTACTTGCCCCAACCATGGATATCCATCAGATTACCGGACTGATTCTCGCCGGTGGCCGCGGCTCCCGCATGGGCCATGTCGACAAGGGCTTGCAGATGTTTCGCGGGGCGCCGATGGCGATGCACGTGATGCTGCGGCTGCAACCGCAGGTCGGCCAGTTGCTGATCAATGCCAATCAGAATCTCGGCCCCTACGAAGGCTTCGGCGTGCCGGTCTGGCCGGACCAGATTCCTGACTTTGCCGGACCGCTGGCGGGGCTGCAAACCGGGCTGACGCATTGCGAAACGCCCTACCTGGTGAGTGCACCCTGCGACTCGCCCTTCCTTCCCACCGACTTGGTGGCGCGGCTCTACGCAGAACTGAGCAGAGCCGAGGCCGATCTGGCCGTGGCGGTGACTGGCGCCGGCACGGAGCGCCGCAGCCATCCCGTGTTCTGCCTGATGAAAAACACCCTGCTGGCGCACCTGACGGCGTTCCTGCAGGATGGCGGACGCAAGATCGACAAGTGGTACGCCTCGCTCAACGTGGTCGAAGTGCCGTTCCCGGAAGAATCCGCGTTCAGGAATATCAATACCATCGACGAATTGCACCAGTTCGAAGCCGATTAGCATCACCATGACAGATCCATTCCATATGCAAGACCGCTCGCTGGCCGCTGTCGTCAGCTGCCTGGCGTACTACGATCCGGGCGCACTGCCGGTGGCAGATGCGCAAAGCATCATCCGCCAGTTCATCACGCCGATCCATGCCATCGAAAAGATTGCCATCCGCAGCGCGCTGGGCCGCGTGCTGGCGAATGACATCATTTCACCGATCAACGTTCCGGCGCACGACAATTCGGCGATGGACGGCTACGCCTTGCGCGGCAGCGACCTGGCGCCGGATACGTCAACCACGCTGCAAGTGGTTGGCACCGCCTTTGCCGGCCGCGCGTTCGACGGCACGGTCGCCCCCGGCCAAGCCTTGCGCATCATGACCGGTGCGGTGATGCCGGCCGGCTGCGATACCGTCGTGCCGCAGGAATTCACCCAGGACGCTTCCGACAGCGCCGTCACCATTCCTGCCAACACCGTCAAGACCGGCGACAACCGCCGCTTTCAAGGCGAGGACCTGGCTGCCGGCAAGGCAGCGCTGGCCGCCGGCAAAATCCTGCGCCCGGCCGACCTCGGCCTGCTGGCCTCGCTCGGCTTTGCCGAAGTGCCGGTGCAGCGGCGGCTGCGGGTCGCCTTTTTTTCCACCGGCGACGAACTGCGCTCGGTCGGCGAGCCGCT
>DATJCV010000472.1:0-1551 GCA_035497775.1 Burkholderiaceae bacterium
TCCGGATTGGCCAGCAACACCCAGCGGTCCAGGCCGGCATTCGGGCGCCGATACCATTTCCAGCGCCGGCGCCACTCGGCATGGGACGGCAAGTCCGGGTTGACCTTGCCCACCCAGCCCGCTTCCAGCATGCGTTGCAGCAAGTTCTCCGATTCATCGAAGCCAATGCGAGTCAAATCCCGAATCCGATTGGCGTTGACCACTGCCGAGTCGCTATGCACGCGCGCATGGAACAGCACCTTCAGTATCGCCATCGCGTCCACGAAGGCGCTGCCGGGTTTCGCAACATGCCACCAGCGTTCGTACTTGACCACTGGCAATGCCGCCGTCACCAGCGCCCCGCACAAGGTAATCATCCAGAACAGGTAAACCCAGATCAGGAAGATCGGCACCGCCGCAATCGCGCCATAGACGATGGTATAGGTCGGGAATTTCGTCACGTAGATGGCAAAGCCGCGCTTCGCGACCTCCAGCGCCACGCCGGCCAGCAAACCGCCCCAGGCGGCGTCGCGCCAGTCCACTGCCCGGTTCGGCACCGCCACATACAGCAAGGTGAAAGCGAAGGTGGTCAACAGTACCGAGATCAGCGTGTAGAACAGCGCGCCGAGCAGCGGCAAACGCGACACCACGCTGTCGGCCGTGGCGAACAGATAGGCCGTCACGGAAAACGAGGCGCCCAGCACCAGCGGTCCGAGCGTGATGATGGCCCAGTACAGCAGCAGGCGCTGCAGGAATGGGCGATTGCTTTTGACGCGCCAGATCTGATTGAACACGCGTTCGATGGTGGACATCATCAACACTGCGGTAATGATCAGGGCGATGCCGCCCACCGCCGACAGCCGCGCCGACTTGGCGGCAAACTGATTCAGGTAGCCCATGATGGTTTCCGCCACGCCCTGCGGCAGCAGGCTCTGGATCAGGTAAGCGTCGAGCGCATCGCGAAAGCTGGAAAACAGCGGAAACGCGGTAAAGATGGCGAACGCCACCGTCAGCATCGGCACGATGGCAAACACCACCGTGAAGGTCAGGCTGCCGGCCACTTGCGGCAGTTGCTCCTCGTCCAGGCGGCGCCCGGCAAAGCGCAACAGATCGAGTGCTGCGCTGAAGGAAAAGCTGCGCACGCGCGCGGAAATGGTTCGGAACATGGATTGTGCAGTCAGCTAAGCGGCCGGCAAAGCACCCTATAATACCAAGCATGAATCGCAACCACCTTACCATACTGGTTCTGTATTACTCGCGCCACGGCGCCACCCGCAAGCTGGCCGAATTCATCGCGCAAGGAATCGAAAGCGTGCCGCATAGCGACGCCCGCCTGCGCACGGTACCGCCGGTATCCACCGTGACCGAAGCCAGCGCGCCGGCCATCCCCGCCGAGGGCGCGCCTTACGCCGAATTGCAGGACCTCGAACAATGCGCCGGCATCGCGCTCGGCTCGCCGACGCGCTTCGGCAACATGGCCGCGCCGATGAAATACTTCTGGGACGGCACCAGCACCGACTGGCTGGCCGGCACGCTGGCCGGCAAACCGGCTTGCGTCTTCACCTCCACCGG
>DATJCV010000473.1:0-2450 GCA_035497775.1 Burkholderiaceae bacterium
AGCGCGCTGCAAAGCGTGACGGTGCGCGCGCGCATCGACGGCCAGCTGGACAAGGTCGGCTTCGTCGAAGGCCAGGATGTCAAGGCGGGGCAATTGCTGGCGCAAATCGATCCGCGCACGCTACAGGCGCAGCTGGCGCAGATGCTGGCGCAAAAAGCCAAGGATCAGGCGCAGCTGCAAAATGCGCGGCGCGACCTGCAGCGCTACACCGATCTGGTCCGCCAGGATGCCGCCACGCGACAGACGCTGGATACGGCGCGCGCGCAAGTGGCGCAGCTGGAGGCGGCGCTGCAGTCCGACGACGCCCAGATCAATTTCGCCCGCGTGCAACTGAGCTATACCCGCATCACGGCGCCGATCAGCGGCCGGGTCGGCGCGCGCCTGGTCGATCCCGGCAACATCGTGCATGCGGCCGATCCCAACGGCCTGGTGGTGATCAACCAGATCGATCCGATCGCGGTGGTGTTCACCCTGCCCGAGGACGCTTTTCAGAACATCAACCGGGCGCTGCGCGCCAGCCAGCAGCCGCTGACGGTGCTGGCCTATGCGCGCAACGATGAAGAGGTGTTGGGCCAGGGCAGCCTGATCCTGCTCAACAACCAGATCGATACCAGCAGCGGCACGGTGCAGCTCAAGGCCAGCTTCCCCAATGCCGAGCACAAGCTGTGGCCGGGCCAGTACGTCAACGCGCGGCTGGTGCTGGGCCAGCGCCGGCAGGCGCTGACCGTGCCGGCGGCCGTGGTACAGCGCGGGCCGAACGGCGTCTACGCTTATGTGGTCGACGCCGACAGTACGGCGCGCATGCAGCCGATCCAGGTGGCAAACATCCAGGACGGCGTGGCCGTCATCGAGCACGGCTTGAGCGCCGGCCAGCGCGTGGTGCTGGACGGCCAGTACAAGCTGAAAGCCGGGCTGCGCGTCGCCGAGTCGAGCGCCCAGAGCGACAGCGCCCGCCAGCCGCCGCCCGCGCCGGGGAGCGCCAAATGAACGTTTCCGCCGGCTTCATCAAGCGCCCGATCGGCACTTCGCTGCTGGCGCTGGCCTTGTTCCTGGTGGGTGCGGCGGTGTGGCAGTTGCTGCCGGTGGCGCCGCTGCCGCAGGTCGATTTCCCGACCATCCAGGTGACCGCCAGGCTGCCCGGCGGCAGTCCGGAAACCATGGCGGCCAGCGTGGCGCAGCCGCTGGAACGGCAGTTTTCGCTGATCGCCGGCTTGTCGCAAATGACCTCGATCAGTGCGCTCGGGCTGGCGCAGATCACGCTCCAGTTCGACCTCAACCGCAACATCGACGGCGCCGCGCTCGACGTCCAGACCGCGATCAACGCCGCCAGCGGCCAGTTGCCGGCCAACCTGCCGAACCCGCCAACCTTCCGCAAGATCAACCCGGCCGATTTTTCGATCCTGATCCTGGCGGTGCAGTCGGATACCTTGCCGCTGACCACGGTCAACGATTTCGCCGACAACATCCTGGCGCAGCAGATTTCGCAGATTTCCGGCGTCGGCCAGGTGGTCATCTTCGGCCCGCAAAAGCCCGCGGTGCGCATCCAGGTCGATCCCGGCAAGCTGGCGGCGCTCGGCATGAGCCTGGAAGACGTCCGCGGCGTCATCGCCAGCACCACGGTCAGCCAGCCGAAGGGCACGGTGGACGGCCGCAGCCAGAGCTTCACCGTCTACACCAACGATCAGCTGCTGGCCGCCGAGCCGTGGAACGACATGGTGCTGGCCTACCGCAAGGGGGCGCCGATCCGCGTGCGCGACGTTGGCGTGGCGGTGGCCGGTCCGGAAGACGTCAAGCAGGCGGCATGGGTGTTCGCCGGCAAGGGCGCGGCCGCCGGCGAAGCCGTGCAGAACGGGCGCGCGCTGGTGATGGGCGTGATCAAGGAACCGGGCGCCAATGTGATCGCCACCGTGCAGCGCGTCAAGGCGGCACTGCCACGGCTGCAGGCGGCGATTCCGCCGACGGTGCGGGTGACCACGCTGATCGACCGCACCCAGACCATCCGCGCCTCGGTGCTGGATGTCGAGCTGACCCTGCTGCTGACGATCGCGCTGGTGGTGATGGTGATCTTCGTCTTCCTGCGCAACGTCCCGGCGACGCTGATCCCGAGCGTCACCGTGCCGCTGGCGCTGTTGGGCACGGCGGCCGTCATGTACCTGGTCGGCTTCAGCCTGGACAACCTGTCGCTGATGGCGCTGACGATCTCGGTCGGCTTCGTGGTCGACGACGCCATCGTGATGCTGGAAAACATCTACCGCCACGTCGAGGAAGGCATGGCGCCGCTGGAGGCGGCGTACAAGGGCGCGGCCGAGATCGGCTTCACCATCATTTCGATTTCGGTGTCGCTGGTGGCGGTCTTCATCCCGCTGCTGTTGATGGGCGGCATCGTCGGCCGCCTGTTCCGCGAGTTCGCCGTCACGGTGACGCTGACCATCGTGATGTCGGTGGCGATT
>DATJCV010000474.1:0-8079 GCA_035497775.1 Burkholderiaceae bacterium
CGCATGGCTGCAACAGGAAACGCGTATGGGTCTCGGTGGCGATCCGCTCGTGCAGTTGCGCGAACTTTTTGCTCGATAGCGTGCGTTGAGTAGCCAGGACACCGACGATTTTGGTTTGCGTTTGCTGGGCTGCCGGTTTCAGGCCGGGTTCGATGCCGATCAGCGGCAGATGCGGATAGCGCACCCGCAATTCGGCAATGGAGATGGCGGTTGCGGTATTGCAGGCGACCACCAGCGCCTTGGCACCGCGGTCGATTAGAAATTCCGCGATTTGCAAGGAGCGCGCCAGAACCTCGGCTTCCGGCTTGTCGCCGTAGGGCGCAAAGCCGGAATCGGCGAAGTACAGCAGGTTTTCTTGCGGCAGCGCCCGGCGAATGTGGCGCAGCACTGACAGGCCGCCGACGCCCGAATCAAAAATGCCAATGGGAGCATCCGATCCCATTGGCGATTCGCGGTGAAAGCGGGTCGGCATCCTGTGCTTTGCCGTCCTACTCCTGGGTCGCCGTAGCGCGTGTCAAGGCAATCGCGGCGATCCGCTTTTGCCATTCCTTTGGCCCGGTTTCATGCACCGAAATTCCCTGCGCATCGACCGCTACCGTGACCGGCATGTCGCGCACCTCGAATTCGTAGATCGCTTCCATGCCGAGGTCTTCGAAGCCGACTACGCGTGCGGTCTTGATCGCCTTGGAAACCAGATAAGCGGCGCCGCCGACTGCCATCAGATAAGCGGATTGATGCTTCTTGATCGATTCGATCGCTACCGGACCGCGCTCGGCCTTGCCGATCATCGCAATCAACCCGGTTTGCTCGAGCATCATGTCGGTGAACTTGTCCATCCGGGTGGCAGTGGTGGGGCCGGCCGGGCCGACTGCTTCGTCGCGCACCGGATCGACCGGACCGACGTAGTAGATGATCCGGTTGGTGAAATCGACGGGCAGCTTTTCACCTTTTGCCAGCATGTCCTGGATGCGCTTGTGGGCGGCGTCGCGCCCGGTCAGGATTTTGCCGTTCAACAGCAGCGTCTGGCCGGGTTTCCAGGAGGCGACTTCTTCCCGGGTCAGCGTATCCATGTTGACCCGCTTGGATTTTTCGGTATTCGGCGCCCAATGCACGTCCGGCCATTCACTCAGCGCCGGCGGGTCGAGATACACCGGGCCCGAGCCGTCGAGCACGAAATGGGCATGGCGCGTGGCGGCGCAATTCGGAATCATCGCCACCGGCTTGGAGGCGGCGTGGGTCGGGTGCATCATGATCTTGACATCGAGCACGGTGGTCAGGCCGCCCAAGCCTTGGGCTCCGATGCCGAGAGCGTTGACTTTCTGATACAGCTCGATGCGCAATTCTTCGAGCTTGTTTTGCGGGCCACGCGCCAGCAGATCGCTCATGTTGATATCTTCCATCAACACTTCCTTGGCCATCAGCATTGCTTTCTCGGCAGTGCCGCCGACGCCGATACCCAGCATCCCTGGCGGGCACCAGCCGGCACCCATGGTCGGCACCGTTTTCATGACCCAGTCCACCAGCGAATCGGACGGATTGAGCATCACGAATTTCGACTTGTTTTCCGAGCCGCCGCCTTTGGCGGCGATTTGGACATCGATCGTGTTGCCTGGCACCACTTCCATGTGCACCACTGCCGGGGTGTTGTCGCGCGTGTTCTTGCGCTCGAACAGCGGGTCGGCCACGATCGAGGCGCGCAAGGTGTTGTCCGGATACAGATAGCCGCGCCGTACGCCCTGGTTAATGGCGTCGGTGATCGAACCATCGAAACCCTCAAAGCGGACGTCCATGCCGATTTTCAAGAACACGTTGACGATGCCGGTGTCCTGGCAGATCGGGCGTTTGCCTTCGGCGCACATGCGCGAATTGGTCAGGATCTGGGCGATCGCGTCCTTGGCGGCCGGGCTTTGCTCGACTTCGTAGGCGTGCGCCAAGTGGCGGATGTAATCCACCGGGTGGTAGTAGCTGATGTATTGCAGCGCGGCGGCTACCGATTCGATGAGGTCTTCTTGCTTGATGACGGTCATGGCGATTTTCAATGAGAGGTTGGTGGAATTTTTAGGCGAGTTGATGGGCAAATCCAGTGCAGCCACGGTGCTGGTCAAGCAACATCAAGAGGATTGCAGCAGGTGTGGCGGCGATGGGTCTGGCGCACAAAATCTGATCTATACGGATGGCAACACAAGCCGCCCCGCAATTTTACACGCGTGCGCGGGAGGCGACGCGCTGCCGGAATCGGGCATGGCCGCGGCTTGACGACTACAATGCCGGCTAGTATTTTAAAGATGCTATGTCAAGCAGAAAGCAGCGAGATAGTGGTAGGCCAGAACGGAGGGTCTGGTTGACGACGATCGCGCTTTTGTTATTAAAAAGCAAATATGTAAGGCTTGAGTAAGTGTAAATGTTTATGTTTGACCCCCGATTCTTTTACTAACTACTAACTATTATCCGGAGCAGAGACCATGGCAGAGACAGAACCCGTCAAACAAGAAAATCGCGTATTCATGCCGCCGGCGGGGCTGGTCAAAAACGCGGCGATTTCGGGGATGGATGCCTATCGCGCCTTGCGCGCCGAAGCCGAGCGCGACTATCAAGGGTTCTGGGCCGCGCGCGCGCGCGAAAATCTGCACTGGCACAAGCCATTCACCAAGGTGCTGGACGAATCGAATGCGCCGTTCTACAAGTGGTTCGAGGATGGGCAACTGAACGTCTCCTACAACTGCCTCGACGTCAACCTGCAAAACGGCAATGCCGACAAGGTCGCGATTATTTTCGAGGCCGACAATGCCGATGTGACCAAGGTCACCTATCGCGAACTGCACCAGCGGGTCTGCCAATTCGCCAACGGATTGAAATCGCTCGGCATCAAGAAGGGGGATCGGGTCGTCATCTACATGCCGATGTCGATCGAAGGCGTGGTGGCGATGCAAGCCTGCGCGCGCATCGGCGCCACCCACTCGGTGGTGTTCGGCGGCTTTTCCGCCAAGTCGCTGCAGGAACGGATCATCGACGCCGGCGCAGTCGCCGTCGTCACCGCCGACGAGCAGGTGCGCGGCGGCAAGCACCTGGCGCTGAAGGCGATCGTCGACGAAGCCATCAACATGGGCGGCTGCCACACGCTCAAGAACATCATCGTCTACCGGCGCACCGGCGCCAAGATCGACATGGTCGCCGGCCGCGACCAGTACATGCACGACCTGGTGGCCGGCAAGGCGGCCGAATGCGAACCGGAATGGGTCAGCGCCGAACACCCCCTCTTCATCCTGTATACCTCCGGCTCGACCGGCACGCCGAAAGGGGTGCAGCATTCGTCCGGCGGCTTCCTGATGTGGGCCGCGCAAAGCATGCGCTGGTCGTTCGACATCAAGCCGACCGACGTCTTCTGGTGCACCGCCGACATCGGCTGGGTCACCGGCCACAGCTACGTCGCCTACGGGCCGCTGGCGGTCGGCACCACGCAGATCGTCTTCGAAGGGATCCCGGTCTATCCGAACGCCGGCCGTTTCTGGGACATGATCGCGCGCCACAAGTGCTCGGTGTTCTACACCGCGCCGACCGCGATCCGCTCGCTGATCAAGGCCGCCACCGCCGACGAAAAAATTCACCCTAAGCGCTACGACCTTTCGTCGCTGCGCATCCTCGGCTCGGTCGGCGAACCGATCAACCCGGAAGCCTGGGTCTGGTACTACAAGAACGTCGGCAACGAGCGCTGCCCGGTGGTCGACACCTGGTGGCAAACCGAAACCGGCGGCCACATGATCAATCCGCTGCCGGGCGCGACGCCGATGGTGCCGGGTTCCTGCACCTTGCCGCTGCCCGGCATCCAGGTCGCCATCGTCGACGAAGCGGGAGCCGAAGTGCCGAACGGCCAAGGCGGCATGCTGGTGGTCAAGCGCCCCTGGCCGTCGATGATCCGCACCATCTGGAACGACCCGGAGCGCTTCAAGAAGAACTACTTCCCGCCCGAATTGGGCGGCGCCTACCTGGCCGGCGACGGCGCCGTGCGCAACGAGGAGAGCGGCTACTTCACCATCACCGGCCGCATCGATGACGTCCTGAACGTGTCCGGCCACCGCATGGGTACGATGGAAATCGAATCGGCGCTGGTGGCCAACCCGATGGTGGCGGAAGCCGCCGTGGTGGGCAAGCCTGACGATACCACCGGCGAATCGATCTGCGCCTTCGTGGTCTTGAAGCGCAGCCGACCGCAGGATGACGAGGCCAAACAGATCGCACAAGAACTGCGCAATTGGGTCGCCAAGGAAATCGGCCCAATCGCCAAGCCCAAGGAAATCCGCTTCGGCGACAACCTGCCGAAGACCCGTTCCGGCAAGATCATGCGGCGCCTGCTGCGCACCCTGGCGCGTAACCAGGAAATCACGCAGGACGTCTCGACGCTGGAAAACCCGGCCATCCTGGAGCAATTGAAGCAGGCACGCTAAGCGCGGCGCCTGACGGCACGCTGACGCTGGGAAGGGGCATCATGCCCTTTCGCCAGCGCGGCGCGAACCGGCCTGAAACCATCTTTGCCGGGCAGAATTTTTGCTATAATCAGCGGCTTCGTTAAAACGAAGTACGGATTCAGGAGAGATGGATGAGTGGTTTAAGTCGCACGCCTGGAAAGCGTGTGTAGGTTCATAGCCTACCGGGGGTTCGAATCCCCCTCTCTCCGCCAGAGCGCCTAAGTGGTTGATTTGTAAGACAAAAGCGTAGATAGCCAATCACAAGGTTATCTACGCTTTTTTGTTCAGGGGCATTCTGGTGGCATTTCTTGTCAAGGTCTCCTCGATCTTGGTCATTTCGCGGTCGTTGTCGCTGCCGTTGAGCGGCTAAACCGCTCGGTACTGCAAGCGGCGGCTGGCGGGAAACGAACAAACAAATTCTTTGCCGATGTTCGCCTGCCATACACTGAACGGGCCCAGCTCGCAGACTACAAGGGAAGTGGCTTTGACCATGGTCACATGGCACCGGCAGGCGATATGCCGGCAGCGCAAGCGATGGCGCAGAGCTTTTCGTTGGCCAACATAGTGCCGCAGGCACCGGTCAACAACCAGCGCGCCTGGAACGGTATTGAAAAGGCAACCCGGAAATACGTCATGCGTGCTCACGGCGACGTGTACGTCATGACGGGGCCGGTATTCGACGACAACCCGCGGGTGATCGGTCCCGGCAAAGTTTGGGTTCCGAGATACCTCTACAAGCTTGCGTACGATGCGACGACACGCCGTGCCTGGGCGAACTGGATGGAAAACACGGATGCAGCGCGAGCAGGGCGCCCGATTACCTACCGGGAATTGGGTAAGAGGATGGGGATTGAGTTCCTGCCAGGGGTGCAGGTGCGAGACTAGCCGTAGGATTGCACACTGGGTATTGGCTACAGAAGCGCTGCAATCACCAGCACGCCAGCAAGGCTGTGGCTCGAAAAAGCATTTATTCGGAGTTCTGGCGGGCCATTTCGACTTGAATTAATTGGTGGGGGAAGCATGTCGCTAAAGAAGGCAAAGGAACAGTTGATCCAGCTGCTTGCTCAAGGGGACAACAGCGTGATCGCGCTGTCGGGCAAATGGGGCACGGGCAAGACCCACCTCTGGAATGAGATCAAGGCCGCGACTGACGATGACAAGGTCAAGAATGCCCTCTACGTTTCGCTGTTTGGCCTGTCGAGCATTGACCAGGTCAAGCGCAAGCTCATCGAGGCTGCGATCCCCGGCGTTGAGTCGCACGGTGGGATGTTTGACGGCCTAAAGACCTTGTTCAAAGTGGGCGTCAAAGCGGCTTCGGAGCACTACAAGGCATTGGCTGCTATCAACGACTTGAACGTCCTGTTGATGGCACCCGTGGTGCTTCGAAACAAGCTGATTGTCATCGACGACATCGAACGCAAGCACGAGAAGCTGGGTATCGACGAGGTGCTCGGTTTCATTGACGAGTACTCGAAGCAGCAGGGCTCACGGTTCCTCTTGGTGCTCAATGACGACCAGCTCTCAAGCAAGGGAGATCAAGAGAAGCTCTGGGCGATTTTCCGGGAAAAGGTCATCGACCAGGAGGTCAGGCTGTCGACTTCCGTCGACGAAGCTTTCTCCATCGCCATTGGACTGGTGCCGTCCAAATACGCTGAGGCTACTAAGCGGGCGTCAATTGCCTGCGGTCTGACCAACATCCGCATCATCGGCAAGGTTATCAGGGCAGCCAATCAGATATTGGCAGAGCGAGACTTGGAAGAGGCCATCCAGGCCAGGGTGGTGCCATCCATTGTCTTATTTTCAGCCATCCACTATCGCGGGTTGGATGATGGTCCTGATTTCAAGTTCGTCTTGAATGTAGGCAACCCCGATTGGGAGGACTTTACCAAGGACAGGGATCAGGAGCAGGCCCCTGAGGAGAAGCGCGAGGACCGATGGCGGATGCTCATGCAGGAACTGGGTATCGACGGCTGCGACGAGTTTGAGGAGCGGCTGGTCGAGTTCTTGGAGTCGGGCCTTTTCGAGGCCGCCAGCATCAATGCTGTCATCGATCGCTATGTGGCAGAAAAAGAAGCGATGGAGGCAAGGGACGTCGCTCGCCATTTCCTCAAGCGAATCTTCTGGGACCATCGTGTCGACGAGGCGCAACTGGTGGCCGAGGCCGCTGTCCTTCCCGCAAGCGCGGGCCTTCTCGACCCATTCGTCGCAACCGAGCTCGACTCAGAGCTTGCGAAGTTGCCGGGAGGTGCGGCAATCGGCCAGGCGATCGTCGATGGCTGGATCAAGGCTTTCAGGGAGCGCAATCCAACCACAGTGGATGACGAGAACCCTTTCAACAAGCCGCTCCATCCCAAGATCCAAGCTGAGTTCGCTACGATCAAGGCAACCGCTCAGGCAAACGTCACCGTCATCGATGCGTGCATGGACATCATCGAGAACAGTGGCTGGGGGACGCTGCAGGAGCTGGCCATGAGGCGGGCCACGGCGGCCGACGTCGAGGCCGCCATCCGCGAGATAAAGGATCTGGACAAGCTTCGCCGTTTCATGCTCCGGATGATCGAGATGCGGCTTCAACGTGCGACCTATGATCCCCACTTCGGTGCAGCCACGGAGCGTTTTGTGGAGGCCTGCCAATCCATCGTCAACGATGCGGCGTCCCCTCGCTTGGCGGGCCTGATTCACAGGCTGTTTGATGGCACTGCCTTGGCATCCGAACTCGCTCAGCAAGCACCTGCCACTGGGGAAGCGCCGCACCTTTAAGGATTGGGCGGAAAGTCAGCTTGTCCAAGGGGCAGAACGACAAGAGCGTGATCGTCACACTCTTGGTGAGTGCCGCCTGCAGTTGCTGCTCATGCCTCCGCAGTGGATCGTGGATATGGCAGGGTGAAGGGCGCGACAGCAGAGAGGCCCGGAGTATACAGCGCACCCGATCTCATTCCGCAAGATCAGTCAGTTGCCGCCGTTCGAGGTAAAAGACGCCGTCAGCTTCGCAAGCCGTGAACATTACATGTGCAAACGTCTATGCTAATCTGCCACCTCTTTTAACTTTGGAGTGGATATGAAAAAGGGTGAACTGATTACTGAATTGGCGAAACGGACTGAATTGTCGGCGGCATCGGCCAACGCCGCGGTGAATACGCTCATCGCCATCATCACGGAACGCTTGAAAAAAGGCGACACCGTGGGCATTACCGGTTTCGGTACTTTTTCGGTCTCCAAGCGCGCTGCTCGCAAGGGACGCAATCCGGCAACCGGGGAGGCCATCAAAATTGCCGCGTCCAAATTCCCGAAGTTCTCCGCCGGCGCCACGCTGAAGGCAGCGGTCAACCCCAAGAAAAAATAGCCGGGTCTGCTGTGTTCGGGGGCAATCTCGGGGAATTACGGGGGTAAGCCAGGGGTAAGCGAGGGGCGGTCTCCCTATGAAGCCTAGCCCGTGAACACGCCTGAAATACCCCAGATGCAGGTTCATAGCCTACCCGGGGTTCGAATCCCCGTCTCTCCGCCAGAGCACCTAAGTGGTTGATTTGCAAGAAAAAGCGTAGGTAGCCAAGCATAAGGTTATCTACGCTTTTTCGTTCAGGGACAGTTCAGGGATAAAACCACGCAACGATGCCTC
>DATJCV010000475.1:0-2362 GCA_035497775.1 Burkholderiaceae bacterium
GCCAGCACGATCACGCCGTTCTGGTCGCGCACCGGGTGCACCGATCTGAAGCGGCCGGCGGCACGCGCCGCCGCCGCCTTTTGCTGCGAGCGCAGCGCGAACGCATCCACCGCTTCGCGCGAGAATCCTTCCAGCGTGGCGATCAGGTCGGCGCCGATGCCCTGCGGCAGGAAATCGGTGGCCAGGCTGGTTTCCGGGTCGGCCGCCCAGGCACCGCCGTCGGAGCCCATCGGCACGCGCGACATCGATTCGACTCCGCCGGCCACCACCAGATCTTCCCACCCGGAGCGGACCTTTTGCGCCGCCAGGTTGACCGCTTCCAGCCCGGAAGCGCAGAAACGATTCAATTGCACGCCGGCCACTTTCCAGTCCCAGCCAGCCGCCAGTGCCGCCGTCTTGGCGATGCAGGCGCCCTGGTCGCCGACCGGCGTCACGCAGCCGAGCACCACGTCGTCGATCTGCGCGGTATCGAGTTGATGGCGCGCTTGCAACTCTTGCATCAAGCCGGATAGCAAAGAGACCGGCTTGACGGTATGCAGGCTGCCATCCTTTTTTCCCTTGCCGCGCGGGGTGCGCGTGGCGTCATAGATGAATGCGTCGTTCACGTCGTGTCTCCTGGTCGATCGATCAGGGAATCATAAGACCAGCGTCTTTACAAAGCAACTGCTTGGTTAGTAGAATGATTCGGCTTGCCTGACGCCCTTCAGCGCCACGATGACGGCGCGTCGGACTGTGCCGTCCGGTGCGTCGGGCCCCGGTCTTCCTGCGCTACGCGATCCAATCAACCAGAAGGAGCCTTCCATGCAATTCACCCACGAGCATCAAGAGCTGCAACGCAACCTGAAGCGCTTCATCGACGTCGAAATCAATCCGCATGTGGACGAGTGGGAAGAGGCCGAGATATTCCCGGCGCACGAGCTGTTCAAGAAGATGGGCGCGTACGGTTTTCTGGGCATTTGCAAGCCGCAGGAATATGGCGGCATGGAACTCGATTATTCCTATTCGTTGGTGATGGCGGAGACGCTGGGCCACATTCGCTGTGGTGCGGTGCCGATGGCGATCGGCGTGCAGACCGACATGTGCACGCCGGCGCTGGCGCGTTTTGGCTCGGACGCCTTGCGCCGGGAATTCCTGGCGCCGTCGATCCGCGGCGAGATGGTCGGCTGCATCGGCGTGTCCGAGGCTTCCGGCGGCTCCGACGTGGCCGCGATCAAGACCAGTGCGCGCAAGGATGGCGACGACTATGTGATCAACGGCAGCAAGATGTGGATTACCAATAGCCTGCAGGCCGACTGGATGTGCGTGCTGGCCAATACCTCGGACGGCGCGCCGCACAAGAACAAGACGCTGATCATGGTGCCGATGAAAACCGCCGGCATCAGCATCGCTAAAAAAATCCGCAAGATCGGCATGAATTCCTCGGACACCGGCCTGATTCATTTTGACGACGTGCGGGTGCCGCAACGCTATGCGATCGGCCAGGAAGGGATGGGCTTCACTTACCAGATGCAGCAGTTCCAGGAAGAGCGGCTGTGGTGCGCGGCGAACAGTATCCAGGCCCTGGCAAACTGCATCGATTGGACCATTGAATGGGCGCGCGAGCGAGAAATGTTCGGTGGCCGCTTGCTGGATAACCAATATGTCTATTTCCGCCTGGTCGAGTTGAAGACTGAAGTCGAGGCTCTGCGCGCGCTGACTTACCGCGCCTGCGAACTGTACGTCGGTGGCCAGGACGTGACCGAGCTGGCATCGATGGCCAAGCTGAAGGCCGGGCGCTTGATGCGCACGGTTCCGGACGCCTGCCTGCAATTCTGGGGCGGCATGGGCTATACCTGGGAAAACCCGGTGTCGCGCATGTACCGCGACGGCCGGCTGGCCTCGATCGGCGGCGGCGCCGACGAAGTGATGATGGGAATCATCGCCAAAACCATGGGGATCCACCCGGGCAAGCAGGCGCGTTAAGCACGGTGCGTCGGCCGCTATTGCGGGAATGCCGAAAGGGCTGTCTAAAATGCATATACACCCTGTATAAGTAGCTTGTGCCGCATGAATTTAAAGCAGTTTTCGCGCATACCCTACCATTACAGATGAAGAAGTGTACCCTGTTGGCGAGCGGAGGGAGGCGGTGGTGTAAAAGCGCCATTTTCACCGGTTGGGGAGCAAGGGCTGCCTTTCAGGCGGCGTCAGATCGGACCGGATCGCCGCTTCGGCTCGAGGCGGACAGACGCCAACCGCCCATTGGAACAGAGCCAAGGAAATCGGAGTATGTTTCTGAGGAATCACTTCTAGGGCGAAAATCAAGTATCGGGCCACCGGTATGTGAGGTGCGCGGGATTTCTTCCGCAGCCAGGCCATAAAAAAG
>DATJCV010000476.1:0-1661 GCA_035497775.1 Burkholderiaceae bacterium
ATCCACATCGGCGTGCAGCTGCTGCTGCCTTTTTTGGCCGGCCATTTCCTGCGCCCCTGGATCGGCGCCTGGATCGACCGCAACAAGAGCTGGCTGGTGAACGTCGATCAAGGTTCGATTCTGCTGGTGGTGTACACCGCCTTCAGCGCCTCGGTCATCGGCGGCCTGTGGCAGACGGTGCCGCCCAAGGCCTTGCTGCTATTGACGCTGGTCTGCTGCGCGCTGCTGGCGCTGGTGCTGTGCGCCACCACCTGGCTGGCACGGCGCTTCCGTTTCAACCGGGAAGATGAAATCACCATCGTTTTCTGCGGCTCCAAGAAAAGCATGGCGACCGGCGTGCCGATGGCGCAGGTGCTGTTCACCGGCAGCGCCATCGGCACGGTCCTGCTGCCGCTGATCATTTTTCATCAGATTCAATTGATGGTGTGCGCGGTGCTGGCGCAGCATTACCAGCGGCGCCAGCAGGATTTGGCAGCGGCGCCGCAAGCCGGCTGAGCCGCCGCATGCCATGGCAGCGCTTCGCGCAGGAGCGCCAAACGTGACAGCATGCGCCCTGGCCTGCAGCAGACAAACCCGATTCCCGGAGCAATAGTGAATGAATAACCCGATTTCCCCGAATGCCGACGCCCATGACACCAGCGATGCCGGCGTCACCATCCAGGAGCCGCGCCTGTGGCAAGACGATGGCTGGACGGCGCGCGTGATCAAGAACATCGACGACGACGGCTGGGCGGTGGAAATGATCAAGGATGGCGAAAGCGAGCCGGCGCTGACCGGCCCCTGGACCATGGGGCGCAACAAGAAAGATCCCAAGCCGCTGGATGCCCAGGCGTTCTACACACTGGTCAAGACGGCGTCGGAAGTGCTGCGCCGGCATGAGCAGCAATTGCACGCGATGCTGCACAAGAGCATTCTGGTCAGTCGCGACAGCGGCGCCATCACCGTCAAGCTGGACATCGTGCCGGATGAGTACGACCCCTACGCGGTGCTGAGCGCCTGGGACGAACAGGGCGACGCCTGCGCCCAGGTGCGGGTTGCCGCCAGCTTCACGCTGAACCTGCACAGCGCGACCAAATGGATCGATAGCGATTTTAAAAAGCCGGCATGAACGGCGCCATCCACCGCGCTTTTCTGGCACCCCGCGAGTAGCAGGCGGGCGGCATAGCGTCGCCATCTCTGGCGACTACCATTTCCAGTTCGTCATCGAGGAACTGGCGGTTGGTGCACAATTCAAGCTGCCGCACATCCCTGTGCTGGTAAACAACCCGCCATCCGAGGCTGATTTGCCAGGCACAACGCCATGCCGACATGGGTCACTGCGTGCAATTGGCTTGCGACACCGACATGATCGGAGGCAGTCCCTGAGTAAGCGGTATGATCGAAAACAAACTCGTTTTCAGGAGAAACCATGCCCCAGCTGGCTGCCAATCTGACCATGTTGTTCAATGAAGAAGAATTCCTGGATCGCTTTGCGGCGGCGGCGCAAGCCGGCTTTCGCGGCGTCGAATTCCTGTTTCCATACGCCTTCCAGGCCGACCAGATCGCCGACAAATTGAACCAGCACCAGCTCGATCTGGTGCTGCACAACCTGCCGGCCGGGGACTGGGCCGGCGGCGAACGCGGGATTGCCTGCCACCCGGGACGCGAAAACGAATTTCAGG
>DATJCV010000477.1:0-8563 GCA_035497775.1 Burkholderiaceae bacterium
GTGGTCATCACCATCCTCGGCATCCTGGCCGCGATCGCGCTGCCGCGCTTCGCCGCGCTGCAAGCCGATGCGCGCATCGCCAAGATGAATGGCGCGCTGGCGTCGATCAAGGCCGGTGCGGTGCTGGCGCATTCGCTGCAATTGACACAAGGGGTTGCTGACAATGGAACGGTGACGATGGAGGGGGTGGCGATACAGCTATACAACGGTTATCCGGATGCAAGTTCAATTGCGTTGGCTGCAGGTCTTGCGCAGCCGGACTACTACTTCACCAACACTGCTACAACGCTTACTGTTCGGCCAAATTCCACCGCTAATAATCCGTGTTTTGTGACTTACCAGCGCGCAGCCCCCGGTTTGTCCCCCACGTATTCGAACGCCAATCTAGATACGACGAATTGTAAGTAAATTATTTGTTTTTAATGGAGAGCAAGATGAAAAAAGTACAAGCGGGTTTTACCTTGATCGAACTGGTGGTCGTGATCGTGATTTTGGGGATTTTGGCAGCGGTGGCCTTGCCGAAATTCGTCGATCTTTCTGAGGAAGCATCGCAGGCTGCTGTTGAGGGAGTGGCAGGTTCGCTGGCTTCAGCTTCGGCAATCAACTATGCCGCCAGACTGGCAACCAAAGGACAAACGACGCCAAAGGGTTCCGCGATCGCCAAATGCGAAGATGCGGCGGCGCTGTTGCAGGGTGGTTTGCCGGATGGCTATACCCTGACTGATGATGCCATAACCGCCGATACGACCGTTGAATGTACGGTCTCCGGCAAGAACGGCAAGACGGCTACCGCTGCGATCATCGGTATTTCCTAAGTTGAAGCGCAATAGGTTGCTTGGCGATGTGGCGAAGAAAATAAGCTGATTCTCTGCTCATCGCTGAGTGTATACGGTTAGAGCTCAAGCCAACTCGGCGGGACGGGCGCGTAAACGTCCTCCCGCTTTTTTTTGCCCGCTGCTGGTGATGGCACATCAACCAGAGAACAATCGAAACGTCGATGAAGAATTCCGGCTTCACCCTGGTCGAGCTGATCATCGTGATGATCATCATCGGCGTGCTGGCAATCGCTGCGCTGCCGCGCTTCTTTGACCGGAATACTTTCGACGCGCGCGGTTTTGCCGATGGCACGCAGGCGATGCTGGGCTATGCGCAGAAGGCGGCGGTCGCGCAGCGGCGCAACGTCTGCGCCAGCTTCACGGCGAATTCGGTCAGTTTGCGCGTCGCCTCCGCCACCGGCAATGGCGCGGCCTGTGATACCGACCTGGCCGGTCCGGCCGGCGCCGCGCCGTACCAGCTTCAGGCCAAAGGCAATATCCAGTTCGCGGCGCTGCCGGCGGACTTCAGCTTCAACGCGCTGGGGCAGGCGAGCGCCGCCAGCACCATCGAGATCGCCGGTTTCAGCGGCAAGATCAGGGTGGAGCAGGAAACCGGATATGTGTACCAGGGGCCTTGACATGTCTGCCGGACGCGCAGGCAACGGCCGGCAAGCCGGGATTTCGCTGATCGAGCTGGTGATTTTCATCGTCGTCGTCAGCATCGGCGTGGTCGGCATCCTGTCGGTGATGAACGTCACTACCAAGGCCAGCGCCGATCCGCTGGTCCGCAAGCAGGCGCTGGCGATCGCCGAATCGCTGCTGGAGGAAATCGAGTTGCAGGCGTTCACCTTTTGCGACCCCAATGACGCGCGGGCGTTGACCGCGACCAGTGCCACGGTAGGGCCGAACGGTTGCGCCGCAACCGTCATGTCGATACCGAGTGCGCCTCGCTTGGGAAGCGGCTTGGCGCGCGACCCGCAATATCAGAACGTTGCCGACTACAACAATTTTGTGATGGGCAACCCTATCCGCGACGTCAACGGCAACACTATTACCGAACTGGCCGGTTACTCGGCGGCGGTGGCGATTTCCCAAGTGGCGTTTGGCGGTACCCCGAACAGCGAGACCTTGAAAATCGACGTCACCGTCACCGGCCCGGCCAATATGGCCATCACTTTGACCGGCTACCGCATGCGGTACGCACCGAATGCGCTGCCCTAGCCACATGCCGCCGCCCAGGGCCGGCCAGCGCGGATTCACGCTGGCGGAAGCGGTGATCGTGATCGTCATCACCGGCATCATCGCGGCGATGGTGGCAGTCTTCATCCGCGCGCCGATCCAGGGCTATGTCGATTCGGCGCGGCGTGCGGAAATGACCGATGCCGCCGATACTGCCGCGCGCCGCATCTCGCGCGACCTGCGCCTGGCGCTGCCGAACAGCGTGCGGGTGTTCGGCGGTTCGAGCGGCACCAGTGTCGAATTCCTGTTGACGCGCAGCGGCGGCCGCTACCGGGCGGATGCCGGCGCCGCAGGTGACGATCCGCTCGACTTCAGCGGCTCCGATAGCAGTTTCGACATTCTGGGCGCGCCGATCACCTTCGCCAGCGGAGACAGCATCGCCATCTACAACCTCGGCATTCCCGGCGCCGATGCCTACGCCGGTGACACCCTGCGCGCTTACAACGGCACCACCGGCGCGGCGGTCGGCAATGCCAAGTTCACGCCCAGCATGCCATTCCCGTTCGATTCGCCCGGTCACCGCTTCCAGGTGGTGGAGGGGCCGGTGACCTATCGCTGCGACGGTGGCCAATTGCGGCGCCATGCCGGTTATGTGATCAGCGCGGCCCAGCCCGATCCGCCCGGCGGGGCCTCGGCGCTACTGGCAAACAACGTCAGCGACTGCCTGTTTACTTACGACGTCATCAACCAGCGTTTCGGCCTGCTGACGATCCGCCTGGCCTTGAGCCAGGGCGGCGAGACGGTCGGGCTTTACCACGAGGTGCATGTCAACAATGTGCCCTGACCAAGCCCGGCCATGCCGCCCACAGCATCCGTGTCTTGCGTCGGCCGCGCAAGGCGGATTTTCGATCGTCTCGGCGATTTTCTTGCTGGTGGTGCTGGCCACGCTGGGCGCCTTCATGGTGACCTTTTCGACCGTGCAGCACACCACCTCGGCGCAGGACGTACGCGGCGCCCAGGCCTACCAGGCGGCGCGCGCCGGAATCGAGTGGGGAACGTACCAGGTGTTGCGCGCGGATTCCTGCGCACCCACCCAGCCCCTGGGCAATGTGGCGGGTTTCGCGGTAGCGGTGCAGTGCACGCAGAGCGTCAGCTACACCGAAGGCGCGACGGCGGTTACGGTGTACCGGATCACCTCCACCGCGAATTCCGGCACGGTGGGCACTCTCGCTTATGTCGAGCGGCAGCTGCAGGCGACGATCGGAAAGTGATGGGGGAACGCCAAAATGCATAAGAAAGCAGACCATATTTTTTCTGCGCCGAACCTTGACAACAGGCCCTTCGGGTCGGTCACAGAATCATTTTTTAAAGTTGAACCAAGAAAGCATCGAGCGGCATTGTTTGTATGACGATATTCAGTTCATTATTGATGGTCGGAACACGATGAAAAGTGGATCTGCTTTGTTTCTGCTTTTCCGGGTACGGTGGATAGGCCTCGTCTTGATGGCCGTCGCCTTCTTTCCTTGCACCATGGCCCAGGCTGGACCCTTCGAGCCGGCGCAATGCGCGGCACCGCGCTACGGTGACGATCTGAATTGCACCGCCAACGACGTTTTAATCAATACTGTAACGGTCGCCGGCGACTCGCCAACCTCCTGCGTGGGCGGGCAGACGTTCCCGCTGGACCTCGACGTTACGATCCACTTCGGCTCGCCCACGCGTTACGACATCGGTGTCTTTATTTCCGGCGACGGCAAGGATCCGATGCGCCTGCCGGCAAGGGGTGGGTCCGCGGCTTGTTCTGTCGCGGTCCTGCCGAACACCAGCCCGTTCCTGAACCTCGACGGTGGCAACTGCGGAGATGGCGACAGCAGCATCAATGGTGGGAGCGGCAATGGGACGTTCAGGATATACAACGTGGCGGTGCCCTGTACCACGGATGGCAGCGGCAATACTACTTTGTCGATTCCATATCTCGTCTCATGGTATTCGAGTAGTAACAATGGCCAGTGCCGGGACAATACCTATCCGAAGCCGGATACAAAATCCAAATGCAATACCGGCACCATCAGCTTTCCCGCAGGTAGAAATATCGTCGTCCTGCCCGCGATCAGCCTTACCGACGACGTCACTACGGTCCGTTCCGGCGATACGCTGACTTATAAGGCGGTCATCAGCAATACCACCGGCTTCAGTCTGAGCGGCGCCATCTTCACGAGCCCGGCGGTGGCCAATCTGAGCATAAGCAGCATCAGTTGCACCGCCGCCAACGGTGCGGTGTGCCCCACCAACCCAACAGTGTCGTCGATGCAGGGAACGGGCATAGCTCTACCCGCCATGCCCAAGGATGGCAACCTGACCTTCACCATCATCGGCACCTATACCGGCCAGCCTACGAACCCCGCTACGCTCACCAATACGGTCAGCGTGAGCCTCAGTGGTCGGACCAATTCTGCCAGCGATACCGACACGGTCATGGTGCCCCCTTTGGTTGCCAAGTCTTTCAGTCCGAACGTGATTGCCATCGGCGGTACCAGCACGCTCACGATCACGCTGACCAATCCGACGACTACTGTCGATATCACCGGCGCCGGGTTTGCCGACAACTACCCGCCCAATATGAAGAACACTGGGACGCCGTCCCTGGCAAATTCCTGTGGCGGCACACCGACGGCCGCGGCCAACGGCACGTCATTGAGCCTGAGCGGGGCCACTATCCCGCGCGGTGGCAGTTGTACCGTGAGCGTGCAAGTTACCGCGACAACCACCGGGATTAATAGCACCGGCGCGGTGCTCTCCAGCAACGCCGCCGGCGGCACGGCGGCAACAGCCATGTTGGCGATACCGGGTGCCGCGCCCGGTAGTTTCAATGCCTTTGAGAGCGGTACAGTGGCCGGGGCAATTACCGGGTTCATCAAAACAAAAATTTCTGGAAGCCCATTCAGCTTGGACGTAGTGGCCCTCAATGGGGGGGCGCAGGCGAACGCATTTACCAACGCGGTAAAGGTAGAGTTGCTCGGCAACACCACAACCGGCATCGGCCTCGATGGCAATAATTGCCCTGCAACTTATACTCTGCTGCAGACCATTTCCCCTAGCCCGGTGATTACCAATGGCCGCTCTACCGTCAATTTCGCGGCGGTTGGCGATGCCTGGAAGGATGTGCGGGTGAGGATCAGCTATCCGGCTTCTTCTCCGACGGTCACCTCCTGTTCCACTGACAATTTCGCCATCCGGCCAGGCGCTTTCAACGTCAGCGTTTCCGACCAGGACTGGCAGACTGCCGGCACCGCCCGCACTCTTGATAACACCTCGGCGACCGGTGGCAATGTGCACAAGGCCGGGCAGCCCTTTACCATCAGTGCCACCGCAGCCAACTCCGTAGGAGTGACTACTCCTAATTACAATGGCACGCCGAGCGCGAGCGCGATCACGTGCCTGTTGCCCGCCGCACCTAGTTTCTGTACCCAGGGGACGCTGAATCCGGGAACCTGGTCATCTTCCTCTGGCATCACGACATCGACGACAGCAACCTATAGCGAAGCGGGCGCTTTCACCATGAATCTCGTGGATACGAGCTTCGCTGACGTGGATTCTGCCGATTCCAGTCCAGAAGAGCGCTACATTCGGTCGGCATCTGTCAATCTTGGCCGCTTCGTGCCGGATCATTTTGACCTTGGCCTTACTTCGTTGGAAAACCGTAGCGACCTTTCCTGCGGAGGAACTCCGTTCACCTACATGGACGAGCCGCTCAAGGGCAGGTTCACGTTGACGGCGCGGAACGCCGGTGGCGCCACGACCAAAAACTATACCGGCCAGTTGGCGAAGCTGGATTTGGCCGTGCCGCCCAATTTCAACCTGGGCGCGCTGGATGGCGTGTCGCGCACTGACCGTCTGATGCTGGCGACCAGCGGCGGCGCCTGGGCCGCCGGCGTGGCCAGCGATGTCATCCTGGGTTTCCAGTTCAAGCGCGCCACTACCGGACCGGATGGCCCGTTCGCGCCGAAGTTCGGCATTGCGCCGGTGGACGGCGACGGCGTGACGCTGCTGGCGAGCGCCTATGATCTCGATATCGACCCGCCGGCGGGGAACGACCACAAACAGATCGGCCAGAGCGCGATCCGCTTCGGCCGGTTGAAGTTGTCCAATGCCTTCGGCAGCGAAAAGCTGGATTTGCCGGTGCCGTTGGAAGCGCAGTACTGGAACGGCGTCGCTTTCGTCACCAATGTCGATGACAGTTGTTCGCCGCTGGCCAAGGCCAACGTCGTGATCGGCAACTATGCCGGCAACCTGAACTCGACCAACCTGGGCCAAAACCAGTTGGCCGGCGTCGGCACGCTGGTCGCCGGCAAGGGTAGCCTGAAATTGAGCAAGCCGGGCGCGGCCGGCAGCGCCGACCTGGCGATCAAGCTGGCCGGCACCAGCGCGGGGGGCGATCAATCCTGCCCATCCAAGGTGGCGAATCCGACTCAGCCGACTGGCGCCGGACTGGCGTATCTGCAAAGCCGCTGGTGCGGCGCGGACTTTACGCGCGACCCGCGCGCGCACGTCCATTTCGGCGTGTACAAGAACGCGAACCAGATGATTTACCTGCGCGAGATGTACTAGCGCATATGAGACGGAATGCAACAGGCGGGCCGGAGAAACATTGACAGCATTGGTGGAATCACCTAACTTCAGGCAGCATTTTTTGAGATAAGTGGCGGTATGGGCCTATTCGGGAAAAAAAGAAAAAATGAAGGCTGGATCAGCCTGGGCTTGCAGCGCGACGGGGTGCAGGGAGCTTGTGTCAGGCGAGACGGCGCGGCGCTTCCCAAGGTGCGGCAGGCCGCATTCCATCCGCTGGCGAAAGCCTCGGCGGAAAGCGTGCTGGAGCGCCTGGCGAAAGACCTGCACGCCGATCGCCACGACTGCACCACGCTGTTGGGCGCCGACGAGTACCAGTTGCTGCTGGTGGATGCGCCGAATGTACCGCGGGACGAACTGAAGACCGCGATCCGCTGGCGCCTGAAAGACATGCTGGACTTCCATGTCGACGATGCCACCATCGACGTGCTGGATGTGCCGCCGGATCAGGCGGCGCCGGCGCGCAACCATTCGATGTATGTGGTGGCCGCGCGCAATCAGCTGATCGCGCAGCGTCAGGCCTTGTTTGGCGCCGCCAAAATTCCCTTGAGTGTGATCGACGTGCCGGAGATGGCGCAGCGGAATATCGCCGCGCTGCTGGAGCCTGAGGGGCGCGGCGTGGCGCTGTTGTCGTTTGGCGATGAGGGCGGCTTGCTGACTGTGACGTATCGCGGCGAGCTGTATCTGTCGCGCCGCATCGACGTCCATCCCGAGCAGTTGCTGGAAGGCGAAGCCGGACAGCAGGAAGCGTGTCGCGAACGCATCACGCTGGAGCTGCAGCGTTCGCTGGACCACTGCGACCGGCAGCACCATTTCATCACGCTGGCCAAGCTGGTGCTGGCCCCGCTGGCCGAGGGCGGCTCCGGTTTGCGCGAGTATCTCGCGGCCAATCTGTATCTGCCGGTAGAGATACTTGACCTGGATAGCGTGTTTGATTTGTCGGCGGTCGCTGAATTGCGCCAGCCAGCGCAGCAGCAGCGCTATTTCCTCACCCTGGGTGCGGCCTTGCGGCACGAGGAGAAAGCGCTGTGAGCCAGCAGATCAATCTTTTCAATCCGATATTGCTGCGCCAGAAAAAATACTTTTCGGCGGCGACTATGGTGCAGGCACTGGCCCTGGTTCTACTGGGCGCACTGCTGGTGGCGCTGTACGTGAATTACCGCTCGTCGGGCTTGCAGATTGAAGCCGACAAGACTAGCGCCCAGCTTCGCCTGGCGCAGGTGCAGCAGGTGCGCGTCACTGCCGAGTTCGGTGCGCGCGCGCCGAATCAAGCGCTGGCGACGGAGCTGCAAAAGACCAGCGCAGAGGTCAAGACGCTGCAGCAACTATTCGACTTGTTGCAGACCGGGGAGATCGGCAATACCAAGGGCTATTCGGAATACCTGCAGGCTTTTGCCCGCCAGATCAGCGACGGCCTGTGGCTGACCGGCCTGATGATCCAGGGAGCCGGCAATGAGATCGCGCTGCACGGCCGCACGCTGCAGCCGGACTTGGTGCCGGCGTATATCAATCGGCTGGCGCGGGAGCCGGTGATGCAGGGGAAATCGTTCTCGACCCTGGAAATGCAGCAGCCGGCGGCCGAGGGCTCAGAGGCTGCCGGCGCGGCGCCGAAAGCGGCCGCTTACGTCGAATTCCGGCTGCAGTCGGCTGGAGTCGCGCAGGAGGCAAAAAGCATCGCCGGAGCCAATCTCAAATGAAACAGTCCTGGCAAAAATTTTCTATCCGCATCGATGTGATGAGCCTGCGCGAGCGGGCGCTGATTTTCCTCATGGCGGCGGTGGTGCTGGTGGTGCTGGTGAATGCGCTGTTGCTGGATCCGCAGTTCGCCAAACAAAAGCAGCTGTCGCAGAAAATCACCGCCGAGCAGGCGCAGATTGCGGCCATCCAGAACGATATCCAGCAAAAGGTGCGTGCGCAGGCCGCCGATCCGGATGCGGCGCTGC
>DATJCV010000478.1:0-1651 GCA_035497775.1 Burkholderiaceae bacterium
CAACGCCAGCGCCGGCTGACGCGCCAATCCGAACAGCAGCAAGGCCAACGCGGTACCGGCCGATCCCAACTCCACCAGACGGTCAGCACCAAGCCATTGCTTGAAGCGCGGCAGCACCAGCGCACCGACCACCGCACCGACGCCGATCGCGCCCAACAGCAGCCCATACAATTCCGGTCCGCTGGAAAGCTGGGTGCGCGCCACCAACGGCAGCAAGGCCCAGTAGGCGCAGGCAAAGAAAAAAAATCCGGCTGCGCGCAGCAAAGTCGCGCGCAGCGGCGGGTTGTAGCGGGCATGGCGCAGCCCGACGACGATCGCATTGCCAAACCGCTCCGGCGGCAAAGCGGCGCCTGTGCCGGCCGGTGGACGCCACCAGAACAAGGCCGCAATACAGCCGGCATTGCTTATAGCGTAGATCCAGAACGGCGATGCCAACCCCCACCAGGCGATAAACCAGCCTGCCAGGGCCGGCCCGATCGCACGGCTGATGTTGACACCGGTGCTGATCAGCGCGATCGCCGCCGGCAGCTCCTTGCGCCCTGCCAGTTGCTGCACGATAGCTTGCCAGGCCGGGGCAATCGAGGCCGAAGCGGCACTGCTCAGAAAGACGAATCCCAGAAGAATTGCCGGAGTGACCCGATCCAGCATGACGAGTACCGCAAACCCGGCAGACAGCAAGGTACCGACGCTTTCCATCGTCAGCAGCAAACGTCGGCGATCGAAAATATCGGCCAGCGCTCCGGCCGGCAGGCCGATCAGAAACATGGGAAAGGCAGTCGCGACCTGCACCAGGGCCACGATGCCCGGCTCGGAATCGAGCGCAGTCATCAGCCAGCTGCTGGCGGCATTCTGCATCCAGGCGCCGATGTTGGCGACCAGGACCGCGCCCCATATCACCGCAAAGGCCCGATGGCGGAACGGGCTCAATGCCGCACTGAAGGAGGCGGAGGCAGCCGGTTGGGTCGAGCTCATCGGTGTTTCTTGGATAATTTTTAATTCTAGTCCAACGCGATCGGCGGCAAATACGCGATTGGGCGTTTTTGGCCAATTAAAACGCTTGCGTTGAGCGCCGATAAAGTTAGCCATTCGGTCCGCCATCCGCCTGCCGATACCGTCCGCCAATTTTTTCGGAGCAACAGCGGCGGCGTCACAGCAGCCATTCGACCGGCAGCAGCGAGACCACCCACACCGCGAACCGCCGCCAGGCGCTGGTGCCGGGTTCCCGATCGTGCACCACTTCGCCGTCAGGCCCCTGTTCCACCCATTGCAACGCGCCGTCCTGGCGCAAGCGCACTTCGTATGCGCTGCGGGGAACGATGCCGGCAAATGCGTCGGCGATCGCCTGTGCCATGGCCGGACTGTCGATCACGAAGCCCATCTCGGTGTTCAGCCGCGCCGAGCGTGGGTCGAAGTTGAACGAGCCGACAAACACATGTGAACGATCGACCGAAAAGGTCTTGGCATGCAGGCTGGATCCCGAGCTTCCCAGCACACCGGCACGCTCCTTGTGGGCCGGCACGACAGCGGCGCGCTTCATCTCGAACAGCCTGACGCCGGCTTCGAGCAAGGGCTTGCGGCGCTTGGCATAGCCCGCATGCACCGCGACGACATCGGTCGCTTCGAGCGAATTGGTGAGCACGGTGATCGCCAC
>DATJCV010000479.1:0-5060 GCA_035497775.1 Burkholderiaceae bacterium
GTTGGTGTTGCTGATCGGCCTGTTTTTCAGTTTCCTGATCCACCACGTCGGTTACGTGTCGCGCTTGTGGGTGTTCTACTGGTATGTGATCGGCGTCGGCTTGCTGGTGCTGTCGCGGATTGTGGTGTATTCGACGCTGCATTACCTGCGCCACAAAGGCTGGAACCGAAAACGCGTGGTGATCGTCGGCTATGGCCGCACCGGCCAGGAAATGCATCGCCGCGCCATGCAGCAAGACTGGCTCGGCTATGAAGTCAAGGCGATACATGCAGCGGCCGAAGATGCCAGCCTGCTCACCGACCCGGCGATCCGGCAGATCGGCACGCTGGAAGAGATCCACGCCTTCGTTACCTCGCAAGCAGTCGATGAAATCTGGCTGACCTTGCCGGTCAGCGCTTCCGACAAGCTGCAGCAACTGCAATACCTGCTGCGCAATGAGCTGGTCGATATCCGCTGGATACCGGACACGCTCAGCATGCAGATCCTCAGCAGCACCATGGTCGATTTCCTCGGCTTCCCGGCGGTCGATCTGAACCGGCCGATTTCAAGCGGCTTCTATGGCGTCATCAAGGATCTATTCGACAAGGCATTTTCGCTGGTGATGCTGATTTTGATGGCGCCCTTGTTTCTCGTCATCGCGATCGGCATCAAGTGGTCGTCGCCCGGCCCGGTATTTTTCCACCAGCCGCGGCACGGCTTGAACGGCAGGAAATTCAACGTCTACAAGTTCCGCACCATGAAGCTGCATGAAGAGCACGGCACCCTCACGCAAGCCACCCAGCATGATCCGCGCATCACGCCGCTCGGCCACTTCCTGCGCCGCACCAGCCTGGACGAACTGCCGCAATTTTTCAACGTCCTGATCGGCGACATGTCGGTGGTCGGCCCGCGCCCGCACGCCTTGCAGCACAACGACCTATACAAGGATCAAGTGGAAACCTACATGCTGCGGCACCGGGTCAAGCCTGGCATTACCGGCTGGGCGCAAATTCACGGCTATCGCGGCGAGACCGATACATTGGAAAAAATGGCCAAGCGGGTGCAGTTCGATCTGTACTACATCAAGAATTGGTCGCTGTGGATGGATTTGCAAATCATCGTGTGGACCGCGTTTCGCGGGTGGAGTGGAAACAATGCGTACTAGCCGCCAGCCGCTGCATCGGGGACTGGCGCAAACGCGTGGATTGCAGCTGGATCGCCGCGCACCGCCAATGTCTTTCTGACTGGAGGCCAAAATGAACACGTCAATCATTCCCGTGGTGTTATGCGGGGGCAGCGGCACGCGGCTGTGGCCCTTGTCGCGCGAGGCGTACCCGAAACAGTTCCTGCGCCTGCAAGGCGAGCACAGCCTGCTGCAGCAAACCTTGCAGCGCCTGCACGGAATCGACGGCATTGGCCGGGCGCTTCTGGTGTGCAACGAATCCTCGCGCTTTATCGCGGCCGAGCAATTGCTGCAAATCGGTATCGACGATGCCCGCATCCTGCTTGAACCGATGCGCCGCAACACCGCGCCGGCGATCGCGGCAGCGGCCCTACACGCGCAGGCCGACAGCGACGATCCGTTGCTGCTGGTATTGCCATCGGATCATGTGATCCGCGATCAGGGCGCGTTTTGCGCCGCGGTCGGCATCGGGCGCGCGGCGGCGCAGGCCGGCGATCTGGTGACTTTCGGCATCACTCCGCGCAGAGCGGAAACCGGCTACGGCTATATCCGCGTCGATGGTGCGCCATCCGGCTCGGCGCAGCCAGTACGCGCCTTCGTCGAAAAGCCCGCCCTGGCGCAAGCAAGCGAATACCTGGCTAGCGGCGACTATTACTGGAACAGCGGCATGTTTCTATTTCGCGCCAGCCGCTATCTGCAAGAATTGGCCGCGTTGCAGCCGGCCATGCTGGCCGCCTGCCGTGACGCGGTGGCGCGCGCCCGCGCCGATCTGGACTTCATTCGGCTCGATCGCGACAGCTACGCCGCCAGCCCCGACCTGGCCGTCGACTATGCGGTGATGGAGCATACGACGCGGGCCACGATGGTGGCGCTGGATGCCGGCTGGAGCGATATTGGTTCGTGGGCGTCGGTGTGGGAGGCGGCAGACAAGGACAGCGCCAACAACGCGATCCGGGGCGACGTCCTGCTGCAAGACTGTGCCGACTGCCTGGTGCACGGCACCACTCGGCTGATCACTGCGGTCGGCCTGCACAACATCGTGATTGTCGAAACCGCCGATGCGCTGCTGATCCTGGATGCGCAACAGGCGCAAGGCACCAAGCAGCTGGTTGCGCACCTGACCCGCGCCCAGCGCGAAGAAACCGTCCACCACCGCGAAGTCTTTCGGCCTTGGGGCTCCTACGATTCGATCGGCGCCGGCCGCCGTTTTCACGTCAAGCGCATCAGCGTCAAACCGGGCGCCAAGCTATCGCTGCAAATGCACCACCATCGCGCCGAACATTGGGTAGTGGTCTCCGGTACCGCCAAGGTCACCAATGGCGACCAGGAATACCTGTTGAGCGAAAATCAATCAACCTACATCCCGCTCGGCGTAGTGCATTCACTGGAAAACCCCGGCAAGATCGCACTCGAACTGATCGAGATCCAATCCGGCGCTTACCTCGGCGAAGACGACATCGTGCGTCTGCAGGATCGTTACGGCCGGGTCGAGACGCCTCTCAAGGCGATGGCGGCGATTCCGCCGTCCTGAAAAAATGTAATTCCATTATTTAGTCTTGACGGTAGCCGTGATAGCGGCGTTCGTGACGTCCGCGAGGGAATCGATGATGAAAAACATGACCATGGCGGACACCGGAGGCAGCCGGGTGGATTGGGTCGATTACGCCAAAGGCATCTGCATCATCGCGGTCGTCACTTTTTACTCCTCCGGCTATGTCGAGGAAATCCTCCAGGCCCGCGGCTGGATGCACCATCTGGTCGATTTCGCGCAGCCGTTCCGCATGCCGGATTTTTTCATGCTGTCGGGCCTTTTCATGGCGCGTGTGCTTGGCCGGCCCTTGCGCTCCTACCTGAACACCAGGGTGATGCATTTTTTTTATTTCTATGCGCTGTGGGCCACTATCAAATTTGTCCTGGTTGATTTGCGGGGCCAGCTCGATCTGGGCGCCTATCAAATCCTGCTGAATTACCTGTATCTGTATATCCAGCCGGAAAGCCATCTATGGTTCATCTACATCCTGCCGCTATTTTTCATCGTCGTGCGGCTGGCCAAATCGATGCCGGTGGCTCTGGTGTACGCCGCCGCCATCGCCTTCAAGTTGTATGCGCCCGACACGGGATGGAAAATGATCGACCGCTTTGCACTCTACTTCGTCTTTTTCTATACCGGCCATGTCTGCGCGCCGCATCTGTTCCGCTTGGCGGCCTGGGTTCACGAGCACGTCTATATCACGCTCGCGCTATTGGCGGCATGGACGGTCGCCAACCTGCTGCTGGTCACGCTGCAAGTCAACTGGATTCCGCTCGGCCACCTGATCATGGGTCACGCCGGAGCGCTGGCGATTTTCCTGCTGGCGGCCTTGCTTGCGCGCCTACCCTGGATGCGCTGGCTGGCTTACCTGGGAGAGCATTCCATCGTCGCTTACCTGGGATTTGTGGTGCCTTTGTTCGTGCTGCGCAAACTGCTCACGGCATACCATCCGGCAATCGACATCGGCACCTTATCGCTGGCAACCGGCGTGCTCTCGATCCTCGGCTCCTTCCTGCTCTACTGGTCGGTGCGTCACACACCGTTCCGCTTCCTGTTCGATCGCCCGGCATGGACTTCGATCATGCCGCGCCCGCCGCTGGCGCCGAAACAGGAAACCCAGGAGAGTTGAGCAGAATTTACTTCCCGGTCGGCGCCACCGCCGTCGCCGCATACGTACCGAATGCCTTGTCATAAGCTGCCAGCAGCTTCGGTGCTTCGTACTTCCATTCCAGTTCGTTTTGCACCCGGTTGCGGCCGAATTCACCCATCTTGCGGCGCTGCTCCGGGTCATCCAGCAATGCCACGATTTTTTGCGCCATATCGACTGCATCATTGCGCTTGGCATACAGGGAAGCATCCTGCGCCGAAACCCGGCCCTCCACCAGATCGAACTGGACGATGGGCTTGCCCAGCGCCATGTACTCCATGATCTTGTTCATGGTCGATTTATCGTTCATGTCGTTGGCGATGTCAGGATTGACGCAGACATCGGCGGTATTCAGCATCTCCAGCAGTTCCGCATCGGGCACGCGGCCGGTGAAGGTGACGTAATCGGCAACCCCTAGTTCGGTGGCCAATTGCCGCATTCGCTCCAGCGAGGTGCCGCCACCCACCAGCCCGAAATGTATATCGGTCCGTCCCCTCACATGCACGATGTGGTGCGCCGCCTGCAACAGGTAGTCGATGCCTTCCTGCGCGCCCATCACGCCGACATAGCCGACCAGGTATTGGCGGCCGCGCCTCAAGGCCGGCTGCGCCGGCACGATCTTCAGGCGCTCCAGTTTTGGGCCGCTGCGCACCACGAATACCTTGGCCGGATCCATGCCGCCGCGCTCGATCGCGATACGCCGATACGAGTCGTTGGTCGCGATCGACACATCGGCGGTCTGGAAAGTCCAGCGCTCGAAGCGCAGCATCAGCCGATAGAAAAAATCGCGCCGGCCGAACTTTGCCTCGTACAGCTCGGGGTTGATGTCGTGGTGATCGAAGATGAATTTCTTGCGGAAGAAGCGTTTGAAGAAGCCACCAATCAAAAACAGCAGGTCGGGCGGATTGCAAGCCTGGATCACGTCGAAGCCGCGCGTCAGAAAAACGCGCCAGGCCAGTATAAAAATCGCGGACAAGGCCACGCCGTATTCCAGCAGATAGCCAGGCGCTCCTTGCGCCTCCATTGGCAGACGGTAACGGTAGATATGAATGCCGTCGATGCACTCATATTTTTTCTCGCAGCCTTTTCCGGTCGGACAAATGATCGACACCTGATAGCCACTGGAAAACAAAGTAGTAGCCTCTTGCCAGACACGCCGGTCGAATGGAGATGGTAGGTTTTCGACCAGAATCAGTACCCGCTTTGACGTAGTTCGTACA
>DATJCV010000480.1:0-8026 GCA_035497775.1 Burkholderiaceae bacterium
GCGCCGCGGCCGCTGGTCGTGATGCTGCATGGCTGCCAGCAGGACCCGGACGATTTTGCCGCTGGCACCGGGATGAATGCGCTGGCCGAACAAGAGCATTGCCTGGTGCTGTATCCGGCCCAGGCCCAAGGCGCGAATAAATCGAATTGCTGGAACTGGTTCCGGCAGCGCGACCAGCGGCGCGGGCGCGGCGAGCCGTCGCTGATCGCCGGCATGACGCGCCAGATCATGCTCGACCACAACATCGACCCGCAGCGGGTGTATCTCGCCGGCCTCTCGGCTGGCGGCGCCATGGCGGCGGTGATGGCCGCCACTTACCCCGAGTTGTACGCCGCCATTGGCATCCATTCCGGCTTGCCCTATGGTGCGGCGCACGACTTGCCGTCGGCGCTGGCGGCAATGAAACATGGCCGCGCTGGCCACGCCTCGGTCGCCGGGGAAGCGACGCCATTTCCGCAGGCGATGCCGGTGATCGTGTTTCATGGCGAGCGCGATGCCACCGTCCATCCGCGCAATGGCACGCAGGTCGTGGCGCAATGCCTGGCAACGGCGGGCGCTGCCGATGGCGCCGAAGTGAGCGTCGAACATGGCCGGGTGCCAGACGGCCGTTCATACACGCGCACGATTCATTACGGCTCCGATGGGCGGGCATTGTCCGAGCAATGGCTAGTGCATGGCGCTGGCCACGCCTGGTCGGGCGGCAGCGCCGAGGGTTCGTATACCGATCCGCGCGGCCCTTGCGCCAGCCGGGAAATGCTGCGCTTTTTTTATGCCCACCCACGCCGGACAAACTGATGATCCGCGGATGATGGCATATACTCCATTGCTTAATATCTAATTACGCGCATGGAATAATAGTTGTTTGAATATACTCCTGCTACGCAACTGTCGGGCCGCCAGATTGTTGCTGGCTTTAGGCATGCCGGGATCGACATGGTGCCCAATACGGCGCGACTCAGTCCTGCAATTGCTCCGATTCCAGCACGTGCTCACCGCTAGGCGCCGTCAGCACCGCTTCCAGCAACGCATGGGCAATGCGCTCTGCTCGCACCGGCCGGTAGCGGCGCGGGATCAGCGGCCGGAAGACACGCGCGGCGGCCAGCGCCAGCGCTTCGGCGGGCCGCTGCTGTTGTCGTTCCGCATCGATCAGGGACGGTCGCACGATGGTGTAACTGCGATAGCCGACCGCGCGAATCCCGGCTTCGGCTTGCGCCTTGGTGCGCAGGTAGAAATTTCCGTTGAGGCTTGCTCCGAGCGATGAATTCAATGCGTAGCAACTGGCGCCATTGGCATGCGCCAGCCGCGCAACCTGGATCGGCAAGTCGCGGTCCACGAAGGCAAAGGCCGCTTGCGAGCCGGCCAGCTTGATGGTCGTGCCCAGGGTGCAGATCACCGCGTCCACCTGCCACCAGCTTGCCGTGGCCGGCAAATGCGCGAAATCGATTACCGGATTCTGCAATCTGGCGTTCGCCGGCAACGGCCGCCGGGTTGGTGCGATGACTTGCGCGATACGCGGGTCGGCCAGCGCCGCCGCCAGCACCTTGCTGCCGACAGCGCCGGTGGCACCCACCAGCAGTACTCGAATCGGACGCGGAGCATTCATATCAATTTTTATTCGGCGGCCAGCACCACGCTGCCCAGACACTTCAGTTTCTCACGGAATGCGTGCCGAACAAGCCGCCACGCGAGTGCACCGCATACCATAACAAGGCGAATGAGGCGAGCAGGGCTGAAACAAAAAAGCCCCAACCGAGATTGGTTGGGGCTTTCGTAATGGTGGAGGCGGCGGGAATCGAACCCGCGTCCAAGAGTACTCTACAGACAGTTCTACATACTTAGCACTGCCATTTGATTTAATCCGGACGACGCGGACGTGCACGCTTCGGCAAGACGAGTCACCTTTTGTTTAACGCTATGCCAAGTGACCCGGCGTAACGCGATTCCCTGTGAATGACTCCACCGCTGTTGCCAGCACGCCCCAGGGACGAGACGCTGTGGAGCTAACCGGTTATTAAGCGGCTAGTGCGTACGAGTTATCGTTTGCAGTTATTACTTTTCCGGTTGTATTTACGAGGTGACCAGCCCTCGGTATGCCCTGCGCTGCTTTGCAACCCCTGTCGAAACCAGGTCGCCCCCAAAGATGACCTGTATTACAGTGTAGCAGATAGGTACGGATCGGCTGGATTCAAGAGGTGATCCAACGTTGTTTATCCATCAAATCCGAAGATGGCGGTATCTACCTCGTTTTTAGACCTCGGCCCGAGGAAAATTGTCTGGCCGGAATTGTGCGCGTATTTTTTGCAGCAGGTCCAGCGGCGTCAATGCGACCGCATCGGCACCCCATGAAGCGGGTTCCAACGCGCCGCAGTAGCCCCAGGCGGCGGCAATGGTCGACATGCCCGCAGCCCGGCCGGCCTGAATATCCCGCAAGTCGTCACCGACGTACCAGCAGTCGCCAGGTGCCAGTTGCAAGCGACTCGCGGCTTCCAGCAATGGGGCGGGGTGCGGCTTGGGATGCGCTGTCGTGTCGCCGGAAATGATGCAAGCGGCTTGGTGCAGGCCGATGCGCGGGACGAGCGGTTCGGTAAATCGGGCCGCCTTGTTGGTGACGATTCCCCATGAAAGCGATATTTCCTCGAGTGCCGTCAGCAAACGATCAATACCGTCAAACAGCCGGCTGTCCTTGACCAGATCCGCTTCGTAAATATCGAGAAAGGCGATGCGTAATTCTTCATACCCGGTGTCAGTCGGCTGCAGCTGGAAGGCGGCGCCGATCAGGCCGCGCGCGCCAGCCGAGGCGAACGGGCGCAACAATGGGTAGGGTGTGGGCGCTAGCCCGCGATCTGTGCGCAGCCGGTTGACTGCAGCTGCGAGGTCTGGTGCGGTATCGGCGAGGGTGCCATCGAGGTCAAACAGGATGGCGCTTGGTACGGTCAATGCCATGTCGCTGCCGTGCGCAAATTCGGCGTGCAAACGCCATGGATCAGCTGCACGGAATTCATGCCGGACGGGTACAGGAAACCAGGTAGTTGACGCTGGTGTCCTGGTTCAGTGAATAGGCGCGCGTCAACGGGTTGTAGCTCATGCCTCTCATGTTGTTGACCAGCAAGCCGGCATTGCGGGCAAAGCCTGCCAGTTCGGCCGGGGTAATGAACTTGGCGTAGTCGTGCGTTCCTTTTGGCAGCAGGTGTAGCAGGTACTCGGCTCCGATCACCGCGAACAAGTATGACTTGGGATTGCGGTTAAGCGTGGAAAAAAATACACGCCCGCCAGGTTTTACCAGCGTGGCGCATGCTTGCACGACGGCCGCGGGATCCGGCACGTGTTCCAGCATCTCCATACAAGTAACGATGTCATAGCCGGCCGGTTCACGCACGGCTAGCTCCTCGGCGGCGATGCTTTCATAATCAACGTCAATGCCGGATTCAAGGCCATGCAGTTCGGCAACTTTCAACGCTTTGTCCGAGAGATCAATTCCCTTGACCTTGGCTCCTTGGCGAGCCATCGATTCCGCCAGAATTCCGCCGCCGCAGCCGACGTCAAGCACAGCTTTTCCTGTCACAGGGCTCTGCGCGTGAATCCAGCCCAGCCGCAACGGATTGATTTCGTGCAGAGGTCGAAATTCGGACGCAGGGTCCCACCAGCGATGTGCCAAGGTACTGAATTTTTGCAGTTCTACGGGGTCGGCGTTCATGCTAATAATGATACCGGAAAGTATGTCGATCGACGGTGGCTGATAGACATAAGAAGGGCATAAAAAAACCCCGCCGCAGCGGGGTTTGTACTGAGCCTGCGAATTACTTGTTGCGCGTACCAACGACTTCGATTTCAACGCGACGGTTTTTGGCGCGGCCTTCAGCAGTTTTGTTGCTGGCGACCGGTTGTTTCTTGCCTTTGCCCTCGGTATAAACGCGGTTTGCCTCGATGCCTTTCGATACCAGATAGGCTTTCACGGCTTCAGCGCGGCGAACCGACAGCTTCTGGTTGTAGGCGTCGGTGCCGATCGCGTCGGTATGGCCAACCGCAATGATCACTTCCAGATTCATGCCTTGCAACTTGGAGGTCAGATCATCAAGTTTGGCTTTGCCGTCCGCTTTCAAGACTGATTTGTCAAAATCAAAGAAAGCATCGGCAGCAAAAGTTACTTTTTCCGAGGTCGGTGCTGGAGCAGCTGCGGCAGGCGCAGGGGCCGGTGCCGGTGCTGGGGCGGCGGCCGGCGCGGCGGCTTTAACAATTTCGCCATCGCAACCTGGAACCGAGTCAGCCGGTGTCCATTGGCCGGAATGCCAGCACAGGCCAAACGGATCGCGAACGATGACGCCACGGCTATCTTGCACGTAGGCGCTGTTTGGTGTTTTTGCCTGAATGTTTTCCTGCGCAGATGCAGACAACGTGACGACTGCGGTCGCAGCGAAGACGAGTTTTGCTAATTTATTCATGTTTCTCCTCTCGGGTGAGATATCCGCAGATGAACTGCGCAACAAATCAAATGTACAACATTAAAAATGGATGTTACCACTGGTTCAGACCCTCACATGCGAAGAATTGTTCACATGCAATGAACTTAACCCCCATTTTGCCACAGGCATGTTCATGGACGAAGGTTGTCAAATCGGCCAAGCGACGTTTTTTCTTCTTTGTTGTATTTCAACAACGAAGTATAGGAGTGCTGCCAACTGGGCGAGTAGATATGAATCATAAATGTTTGACAAACAACAAGAATATTGCTTATTTGATGATTCCGCGGACATCAATTATTACGCGTCGATTTGGCGCCAGGCAATCGGTCAAATTTTTATGCTCCAACTTGTCATTGCAGGTTTTTACCGGTTGGGTCGCCCCTAGGCCGCGGGTTTCGATGGCAGTCGAGATTCCCTTGTTCTTCAGATAGGAGGCGACGGTGTCTGCGCGATGGGACGATAGCTTTTCGTTATATTGGGCAGTGCCCAAGCGGTCGGCATGGCCGGTAACCAGAATGGTGTCGATGGCGCATGTGCCCAGCTTGTTCAGTACGTCATCGTCGATCTGGTTTTTGGCGGCTGTCGACAAAGTTGCCTTGTTGAATCCAAAGAACAGCTTACCTTGCAGCGTCACCGTGAAATCGCACCGTGCGACCGGTGCCGACATGAGTGGCGGCACCATCTGCGCCGACGTGGTCGCGATTGCCGGCGCAATCGGCTTGGTGGCGATCGGTGGTACCAGCGCGCCGTCGCAGCCGGTGACGGCAGCATCCGGCGTCCAAGAGCCGGAGCGCCAGCACAGGCCATCGCCGCTTTTCATCACGGCGCCGTTCCCGTCCTGGGCGTAGCCACCGGATGCGGGTGCAAGCTGGGAGCCGGCGGTTTGTGCCAGCAGACTCGTACTGGCGCAACCAAGTGCCAATCCGACGATAAGTTTGTTCAACATGTGGGCTTCTCTATCTAGTTTGCTGTACGTTGATGCATGTCAATTCAAGCCCGCATTTAAGCATATTTTTTTAAAGGTAAGCGGCCAGTGTCCGTGCCCATCACAATGTGCGCCTCGAGCGGGCGAGGTCAGGGAAGCACCGGGTCGCATGTTAAAATCAACGGTTTTGAAGCCATGCGAGTTACTGCGTTGGCGGCATACCACATGCTTACCTAAATTGATGGACCGACCCTCCTATGGATCAATTCGCTAAAGAAACCATTCCGATTTCGCTCGAAGAAGAGATGCGCAAAAGCTATCTCGATTATGCGATGAGCGTGATCGTGGGGCGCGCGCTGCCGGACGTGCGGGACGGCCTGAAGCCGGTGCATCGCCGGGTATTGTTCGCGATGCACGAAATGAACAATGTCTGGAATCGGCCCTACGTCAAATGCGCGCGCGTGGTCGGTGAAACCATGGGTAAATACCACCCACACGGCGACGCCTCGATTTACGACACATTGGTGCGGATGGCGCAGGATTTTTCGCTGCGCTACACCCTGGTGGACGGCCAAGGCAATTTCGGATCGGTTGATGGTGACAGTGCGGCGGCGATGCGTTATACCGAGTGCCGCCTCGACAAGATCGCGGCTGAACTGCTGGCCGACATCGAAAAAGAAACCGTTGATTTCGTTCCAAACTACGACGGCAAGGAAAAAGAACCGTCGGTGTTGCCGACTCGGATTCCAAACCTGCTGATCAATGGTTCTTCGGGTATTGCCGTCGGCATGGCGACCAATATTCCGCCGCACAACATCACGGAAGTGGTCGACGGCGCCTTGCATGTATTGCGCAATGCCGACTGCTCAATCGACGAGTTGATCGAAATCATCCCGGCGCCGGATTTTCCGACCGGCGGCATCGTCTACGGCGTCTCCGGCGTGCGCGACGGCTACCGCACCGGCCGCGGCCGTGTCGTCATGCGGGCCAAGACGCATTTCGAGGAATTCGGCAAGGAACATCGCAGCGCCATCATCATCGACGAGTTGCCGTATCAGGTGAACAAGAAATCGCTGCTGGAACGGATTGCCGAACTGGTACGCGACAAGAAGCTCGACGGCATTTCCGACATCCGCGACGAATCCGACAAATCCGGCATGCGCGTGGTGATCGAACTCAAGCGCGGTGAAGTGCCGGAAGTGGTGCTGAACAACCTGTACAAGCAAACCCAGCTGCAGGACACTTTCGGCATGAACATGGTGGCGCTGGTCGATGGCCAGCCGCGCCTGCTGAACTTGAAGCAGATGCTGGAGTGCTTCCTGTCGCATCGACGCGAGGTGGTCACCCGGCGTACCGTGTTCGAGTTGCGCAAGGCGCGCGAGCGCGGCCACGTGCTGGAAGGCTTGGCGGTGGCGCTGGCTAACATCGATGATTTCATCGCGATCATCAAGGCTGCGCCGACGCCGCCGGTGGCCAAGGCGGAATTGATGGCGCGTGCCTGGGATTCGTCCGTGGTGCGCGAAATGCTGGCCCGCACCGGTGCCGACAATGCGGGCGGCATCGAAGCCTTCCGGCCGGAGAACTTGCCGATCCATTACGGCATGCAAAGCGACGGGCTGTATAAGCTGTCCGACGATCAGGCGCAGGAAATCCTGCAAATGCGCCTGCAGCGCCTGACCGGACTGGAACAAGACAAGATCGTCAACGAATACAAGGATGTGATGGCGCAGATCGCCGATCTGCTCGACATCCTGGCCAAGCCGGCGCGCGTGACGGAAATCATTACCGACGAACTCACGGCCGCCAAAAACGAATACGGCGAAGGCAACAAGGACGTGCGCCGTTCACAGATCGAATTGAATCCAACCGACCTCGGAACCGAAGACTTGATTACGCCGCAGGATATGGTGGTCACGTTGTCGCACACCGGCTACATGAAGTCGCAGCCGATCTCGGAATATCGTGCGCAAAAACGTGGCGGCCGCGGCAAGCAGGCCACCGCGACCAAGGAAGACGACTGGATCGACCAGTTGTTCATTGCCAATACCCACGACTATATCTTGTGTTTCAGCGATCGTGGCCGGCTGTACTGGCTCAAGGTCTGGGAAGTGCCGCAAGGCTCGCGCAACTCGCGCGGGCGGCCGATCGTCAACATGTTCCCACTGCAAGACGGGGAAAAAATCACGGTCATCCTGCCGCTCTCGGGCGAAAACCGCAGCTTCCCGGAAGATCATTATGTGTTCATGGCGACCAGTCTGGGCACCGTCAAGAAGACGTCGCTCTCCGACTTCAGAAATCCACGCAAGGCCGGCATCATCGCGGTCGACCTGGATGAAGGCGATTTCCTGATCGGCGCGGCATTGACTGATGGCCGGCAAGACGTGATGCTGTTTTCGGATGCCGGCAAGGCCGTGCGCTTTGACGAAAACGATGTGCGGCCGATGGGTCGTACCGCGCGCGGCGTGCGCGGCATGAACCTGGATGAAGGGCAGTGTGTAATTGCCATGCTGGTGGCGGAAAACAGCGACGAGCGGCAGTCAGTACTGACGGCGACTCAAAATGGTTTTGGCAAGCGTACGCCGATAGCCGAATACACGCGTCACGGCCGCGGTACCAAGGGCATGATCGCAATCCAGACCAG
>DATJCV010000481.1:0-17010 GCA_035497775.1 Burkholderiaceae bacterium
AAAAAAATGACCGCCGCATTTGCCAAGCTGCAGGTGGCTGGCGGCAATGGCATCAAGCCCGATCTGCAGCGCCGCCGCGAGCCGCTCGAGAGCTATCCGCTGGACACCCTGCATATGGTGGGTACCCTGGAAAAGAACGGCTTGCACTATGCCATCTTGCAGGCCGACAAGATGCTGCTACGGGTCAAGGCAGGCAATTACATTGGACAGAATTTCGGCATGATTACCAACATTTCCGAATCTGCAGTCGAACTGAAAGAAATCGTACAAGACGCGTCGGGCGACTGGATCGAACGTCCCGCCAAGCTAGAATTGCAGGAGACCAAAAAATGACGGTAATCAAATCCAAGGCGAATCATATCGGGGCGTTCATGCGCACATGTGCAAGATCGGCGCTCCTGAGCGCCTTGCTGGCAATTTGCGGCGGCGCACTGGCACAGGAAAATGCAATCGAATCGCTTACTGCCAACCAGCATGGCGCCGATATCATCGTGCGGATCGGCCTCAAGAATCCAGTTAGCAAGCCGCCGCTGGGCTTCGCCATCACCAGTCCGGCCCGCATTGCGCTGGATTTTGCCGATACCAGCAACGCCACCGGCAAATCCGCGCAAGACATTAACCTGGGCGAAGTGCGCAATGTGAATGTGGTGCAGGCTGGTACCCGGTCGCGGCTGGTATTCAACCTGAATCGGCCCCTGAATTACGCCACCGCCATCGACGGCAGGACCGTCGTGGTCACGATCAATGGTTCCGGCGGCGTCGCCACCGCCGTCAACGCCAGCGGCTTGCCGGCCGTGGCCGCCGCTCCAGTGCTGGCGCCAACGGCCAGCGACCGGGCATTGCGCGATATCGACTTCCGGCGCGGGGCGGCCGGAGAAGGGCGAGTCGTGGTCGATTTGCCAAATAACCAGGTCAACGTCGATGTGCGGCAGCAGGGGCAATCGATCGTGGTTGATTTTTTGCAGGCGCGCTTGCCGGAGGTGTTGCGGCGCCGGCTCGATGTCGCGGATTTCGGTACGCCGGTCAGTACCGTCACTACCACCCAGCAGGGCAACAACGTGCGCATGGTGATCGAGCCGAAGGGCTTGTGGGAACACAGCGCTTATCAAAGCGATTCGCAACTGGTGGTTGATGTCAAACCGATCACCGAAGACCGCAACAAGCTGACTCAAGGCACGCAGGGGTATCGCGGCGAAAAACTGTCGCTGAACTTCCAGAACGTCGAAGTGCGCGCGGTATTGCAGGTCATCGCCGATTTCACCGGCCTGAACATCATCACCAGCGACACGGTAAACGGCAATCTGACGCTGCGCCTGAAGGACGTACCCTGGGATCAGGCGCTGGATATCGTGCTGCAGGCCAAGGGTTTGGACATGCGCAAGAACGGTTCGGTGATCTGGATTGCGCCGAAGGATGAATTGCTGACCAAGGAAAAGCTGGAACTGGAACAAAAGGCGCAGATCAATGAACTGGAGCCATTGAGGACGGAAACTTTCCAGTTGAATTATCAAAAGGCGGAAGCCTTCAAGGTGGTATTCGGCGCGGATGGCGGTGGCAAGAACAGCATTCTGTCCAAACGCGGCAGCGCGATGGTGGATGCGCGCACCAACAAGCTGTTTGTGACCGATGTGCCGTCCAAACTGGAAGAAGTGCGCAAGCTGATCCAGGCCGCCGATATCGCAACCCGCCAGGTACTGATCGAGGCCCGCATCGTCGAGGCGGATGACAAGTTCGGGCGCAATCTGGGCGCTAAACTTTCATTTGGTCGGCGAGGGCAGGCTGATGGTGGCACCTATGGAATTGGCGGTCAGCTCGTAGAACCGACCAGCATAGCACCCAACACGCCGTTCCCGGGGCCAGCGCAAATGTCGACTTCCAGTGTGAACCTGCCCGCACTTAGGCTGAATGGCAATCAGCCAGGTTCGCTGGCCTTGACGCTGTTCAACGCCGCATCGACCGCCTTCATCGGGCTCGAGTTGTCGGCGCTGGAAGCCGACGGCAAAGGCAAGGTCATTTCCAGTCCGCGCGTGATCACCGCCGACCAGCAGGCGGCACTGATCGAGCAGGGCGAGGAAATCCCGGTAACCACGCCGGGCTCAGCGAACTCTCCGCCGACCACGACGTACAAAAAAGTTAACTTGAAGCTGGAAGTGACGCCGCAAATCACGCCGGATGGCAGTGTCATCCTGCTGGTTGACGTCACCAAGGATAGCCGCGGCGACGTGGTGCCGGGTGGCTTGGCGGTCAATACCAAGCATGTCAAAACCAATGTTCAGGTAGAAAATGGCGGCACCGTCGTATTGGGCGGAATTTATACCCAGGAAGAACGCGATACTCTTACCAAGGTGCCGCTTCTGGGCGATATCCCGGTGGTCGGCAATCTTTTCAAAAATACCGCGCGGATGGCCAACAAAACCGAATTGCTGATTTTCCTGACGCCGAAGATTATCAGTGACAAAATTGTCATGAAGTGAGCGCTAGTCGGTTCCCATCCATAACGTGTTTTTGAGTTTGTTGAAGAGTCGTGTATTTTGTCTGGAAATATATTTTTGGTCGGTCTGATGGGCGCTGGCAAAACGACGGTTGGCCGCGCCCTGGCGAAGAAACTCAACAAGCGCTTCATTGATTCCGATCATGAAATCGAGGCACGTACCGGTGCCTCCATCCCATGGATTTTTGAGATCGAAGGCGAGGACAGTTTTCGCCAGCGCGAAGCCGACGTCATTCGAGACTTGACCGCACAGGAAGGGATTGTGCTGGCGACCGGCGGCGGTGCCATTTTGCTGGCACAAAACCGCGAATATCTGAAAGCGCGCGGCACCGTGATCTATCTGCGTGCCAGCGTCAACAGCATCTTGCAGCGCACCAGCCGCGACCGTAATCGACCCCTGCTGCAAACGGACGATCCGCGACGGCGGCTCGAAGAGTTGGCATCTGCACGCGAGCCGTATTATCGTGAGATCGCCGATCTGGTGATCGAAACCGGGCGCCCTAATGTCAATTCCCTGGTGCAAGCGATTCTGGCGCGCTTGTCGTACGGCGTCAGCGCAGATCTGGAGAATGATGGAATAATCGAAGACCATCCATCGGCAGAATTTCTCATGACGCAACAACCCATCCTTTCGCACACCCTGCAAGTCGAACTGGGCGAGCGCAGCTATCCGATCCTGATCGGGCAGTCGCTGCTGTCCGATGGCGAGCGCATCAGCGCCCATATTCCCGGCCAGCGCGTGGCAATCGTGACCAATGCCACGGTCGCTCCGCTCTATCTTGAGCAACTGGCGCATGCGCTGGCCGGCGCCGGCAAGCAGATCACACAGATCGTGCTGCCGGATGGCGAAGAAGAAAAAAACTGGGCCAGCCTGATGCGCATCTTCGACACTTTGCTGGCGGAGAAATGCGATCGCAAGACCACCTTGATCGCGTTAGGCGGCGGCGTGATCGGCGACCTGACCGGGTTTGCTGCCGCTTCCTACATGCGCGGCGTGCCATTCATCCAGATTCCGACCACCCTGCTGGCACAGGTCGATTCTTCGGTTGGCGGCAAGACCGGCATCAATCACCCGCGTGGCAAGAACATGATCGGCGCCTTCTACCAGCCGCGTGCGGTGCTGGCCGACATCACGACGCTGGATACGTTGCCGGCGCGCGAACTGGCCGCCGGCCTGGCCGAAGTCATCAAGTATGGCGCCATCATCGATCTGGCATTCTTCGATTGGATCGAAGCCAATATTGGCAAACTGGTGGCGCGCGATGCAGGGGCGCTGGCCTATGCGATCCAGCGCTCATGCGAAATCAAGGCTGACGTGGTGCGCCAGGATGAACGCGAAGGCGGCTTGCGCGCGATCCTGAATTTCGGTCACACCTTCGGCCATGCGATCGAGAACGGGCTGGGCTACGGCCATTGGCTGCATGGCGAGGCGGTCGGCTGCGGCATGGTGCTGGCGGCTGATCTGTCGCAGCGGCTCGGATTCATCGAAGGCGCGGAGAAGGATCGCCTGGCTGGTCTGGTGGCTGCCGCCGGGCTGCCGGTGACGGCGCCCTCCTTGGGCATCGAACGCTGGCTGGAGTTGATGCAGGTCGACAAGAAAAACGAAGGCGGCGAGATTCGGTTCATTTTGCCCAAGCCGCTCGGTACACCGCTGATAACAACCGTGCCACGCGCTGCCTTGCTGGCGACGTTGCAGGCCGGCGGCGGCTGAGATGGAAGCGCAGGCGCCGCTCGCTCCGTATGCCGCCAGCCAGGCGGCGTCGCGCGGCCGGCGTCTGTATGAGCCGGCACCGGCCACGCGCAGCGAATTCCAGCGCGACCGCGACCGCATCATCCATTCGACCGCGTTTCGCCGGCTCGAATACAAGACCCAGGTATTCGTCAATCATGAAGGCGATCTGTTTCGCACGCGCCTGACGCACAGTATCGAAGTGGCGCAGATCGCCCGTTCGATCGCGCGCAACCTGCATCTGAACGAAGATCTGGTGGAAGCGATCTCCCTTGCGCACGATCTCGGTCACACGCCGTTCGGCCACGCCGGACAGGATGCGTTGAACGCCTGCATGAAAGATTTCGGCGGCTTCGAGCACAACCTGCAAAGCCTGCGCGTGGTGGATACGCTGGAACACCGTTACGGCGCCTTCGACGGCTTGAACCTGACCTTTGAGACGCGCGAAGGTATCTTGAAGCATTGTTCGCTGGCCAACGCCAGGAAGCTGGCCGAAATCGGCCAGCGTTTCATCGACAAGAAGCAGCCGTCGCTGGAAGCGCAACTGGCCAACCTGGCTGACGAAATTGCCTACAACAACCATGACATCGATGACGGCTTGCGCTCCGGTTTGCTGAGCGTGGCGCAAATGAGCGAGATCGATTTCTATGCGCGCCATCAGCGCGAAGTCGAAAGCACATTCCCCGGCATCAGCGGCCGCCGTGCAATCAATGAAACGGTGCGCCGCATGATCAATGCGCTGATCCTCGATTTGATCGGGACCTCGCAGGAGCGGATCGATGCGGCCCGGCCTCAGAGCGTGGACGATGTGCGCAATGGCGCGCCGCTGATTGCGTTTTCCGAGCGGATGGGCAGCGAAGCGGCGCAGCTGAAACGCTTTTTGCGCGAAAACCTGTATCAGCATTACCAGGTCAATCGCATGACCAGCAAGGCGCGCCGCATCATTACCCAGTTGTTCAATGCCTTCATCAGCGAGCCGGCCTTGCTGCCGCCCGATTATCAGCCGGCCACGCAGGGTGCGGACGGACTGCCGCTGCACGCCCGACAGGTGGCCGATTACATTGCCGGCATGACCGATCGCTATGCGATGCGCGAGCATCGCCGCCTGTTCGCGGTGGATCAAACTTGAGGCGACTCCCATTTTCGGCCCAGATGGCAGGCGGCACCATTTTTTCTACGCAGGGAGCTCATATGACATACCTTCTGCGGTCGGTGACGATGGCCGTTGCCACGCTGGTAACGTTGGCGGCGTTTGCGGTGTCGCTGGGCGACCTCAGCAATCAAGAGGCGGCCAGCGGCTTGAAGGCGGCGCTGGAAAAAGGCTCGGCCGTGGCGGTGGCGAAACTCGGGGTTGAAAACGGCTTTTTGAATAACGATAAGGTCAAGATCGGCCTGCCGGGCGTGCTGCAACAGGCGCGGCCGCTGCTGCAGATGACCGGTCAGGGGCAGCAGCTGGATGAGCTGGTGCTGTCGATGAACCGCGCGGCCGAATCCGCCGTGCCGCTGGCCAAGCCGCTGTTGCTGAATGCCGTCAAAACAATGTCGATCACCGATGCCAAGAACATCCTGACTGGCGGCGAGACTTCGGTCACGGACTTTTTCCGGCAAAAGACGGCGGCACCGCTCGGCGTCAAATTCCTGCCGATTGTCAAGAACGTCACCGATCGTGCCGGATTATCGGCCAAATACAATGCCACCATGGGCCAGGTTGCCAAAATGAGCGTGCTGCCACAGGAACAAGCGACGGTCGAAGGCTATGTCACGCAACGCGCACTGGACGGCCTGTTTTTGATGATCGGCGAAGAAGAAAAGGCGATCCGGCAAAATCCGCTCGGTGCCGGCAGCCGGATCATCGGCAAGGTATTTGGCGCTTTACAATGATTTACAATGAGGCGATGCCTGCTGCGCCATATACTCTTATAGACATCGTCGAATTGCGGGCGTGTACTGTATGAAATTGTTATATACCCTAGTATTTTTCTTTCAGGAGTGCGGGCGACGATAACGCCGGAATGACATCTGCGTTGTGCTCGGCCGTATCGATCAGAAGGGTGAGGCAATTAAAAAGGGCGCCGAATGCGCCCTTGATGATGGTGGCGTCGTGCCGGCACGCCGACACAGCCCGTTAGGAACGATCAGTCAGGCAGCGACTGCAGTTCCGGCTCCGGCAGATACTTGATAGTGCCGTGCTGGTGGTCTTTCAGCTTGGTTTTGTATTTGATGACTTGGCGATCCAACTTGTCGATCAGCAGATCAATCGCGGCATATAGATTCTCGGCGATGCTTTCCACATGCAGGTCTTTCCCGCGCAGGCGAAGGTTAACTTCGGCCTTCTGGCTTTTTTCTTTTTCTGCAACCCGATCGACGGTCAGAATGACCGCGATGTCGATCACATGGTCGAAGTGGCGTTTGATGCGTTCCAGCTTGTTTTGTACGTAGGCTTGAATGGCGGGAGTAAGTTCGAGGTGACGTCCACTGATGGTGAGATTCATAAAGCACTCCTATGAATGGTGTCGCTGGCGGTTCAGGCGTATCTACTAACTTCTGCGTCGGAACACAGCAACGTATTAAAGCAGCACAACTACCAAGCCTTGCGCAGATTTACGGGGGGGATTTTCAAGGCTTCACGGTATTTGGCAACCGTGCGACGCGCTACTACCATGCCTTGTTCTCCCAGCATCTCTGCTACCTTGCTGTCGGAAAATGGATTTTTTGGGTCTTCCGCTCCTATCAGTTGCTTGATGAGCGCTCGAATTGCGGTAGAGGACGCTTCGCCCCCGGCTTCGGTAGCGACATGGCTGCCGAAAAAGTATTTCAATTCGAACATCCCATGCGGGGTTAGCATGAATTTCTGGGTCGTGACACGAGAAATGGTGCTCTCGTGTAAACCTAGTGTATCAGCTATTTCGCGCAAGACAAGGGGCCGCATTGCCACCGCGCCATGCGAAAAAAAATTCTTTTGCCGATCGACGATTGCCTGCGACACACGCAAAATCGTGTCGAAGCGCTGGCGCATATTTTTGATCAGCCAGCGGGCTTCCTGCAATTGGCTGGTCAGCGCAGCTTCGCCCTTGTGCTGCTTGAGGATGCTGGCATACAGCGAATGCACCCGCAGGCGCGGAATGGCGGCTTGATTCAAGACTGCCTGCCAGCCTGCGCGAGTCCGGCGGACAATCACATCCGGGGCCACATAGTCGGATCTGTCGGCCGCAAACGGCGCACCCGGATGCGGATTGCATTGCCGGATCACGGCTTGTGCTTCGCGCAAATCCTCGTCATCGCAGTCGAGCGCTTTTTTCAGCTTGTTGAAGTCGCGCTGAGCGAACAGGGTCAGGTGCTGTTCGACAATGCGCAGCGCCAGCCGGCGCGTCACCAGCGCGACGTGCGGCAGGCGCCGGATCTGCAGCGCCAGACATTCTGCCGCATTGCGGGCTCCCATTCCCGGCGGATCAAAACTTTGCAGCAGCTTCAGGGCGATGGCCAGTTCGTCGATGTCGATGGCCAGTTCGGACGGCAGCCGCTGCTGGATTTCTTCCAATGATTCTTCCAGGTAGCCTTCCTCGTTCAAGGCTTCGATCATCAGTTCCAGCAAGGCGCGGTCGCGGTGCGTGAGGCGCGTCAATTGCATTTGCTGCAGCAGGTGCTCGCGCAGGCTGGTGTGTTGCGCTTCCAGCTGAGGCCGGGCATCCTCGTCCTCGGGCGCCTTGGGGCGCGGCGAAGCATCGTCAAAGCTCCAGTCACCGTCGGCGGCGGCAGGTTCGGCGTCAGGGGCGCCATCGAATTCGGCTTCGCCGGCAACCGGTTCAGGATTCTCGCTGCGGTTATCCGCCGCGAGCGGCGCGCCTGGCGCCAGCGCGCCATCGGCCAGCAGCCGCACCGCGTTATCCAGCGGATCGTCGACGCGTTCCAGCAAGGGATTTTCGGCCAGGATCTGTTCCAGCTCCTGCTGCAATTCCAGCGTCGACAATTGCAACAGCCGGATCGACTGCTGCAGCTGTGGCGTCAACGCCAGGTGCTGCGAAGTACGGAGTTGAAGAGTCTGTTTCATGCGCCGCGCCTGCCGCCGCTACATGCGGAAATGCTCACCCAGGTAAACCCGCCGCACCGACTCGTTGGCGATGATTTCATCCGGACTGCCGCTGGCCAGAACGGCCCCCTGATTGATGATGTAGGCGCGATCGCAAATGCCGAGCGTTTCGCGTACGTTGTGATCGGTGATCAGGACGCCAATGCCGCGTTCTTTCAGGAAGCGCACGATGCGCTGGATCTCGATGACTGCGATCGGGTCGATGCCGGCGAACGGCTCGTCCAGCAATACGAAGCGGGGGTTGGTGGCTAGTGCGCGCGCAATTTCGACCCGTCTCCGTTCGCCGCCGGAGAGCGACAATGCCTGGTTTTCGCGCAGTTTTTCGATCTGCAGTTCGGCCAGCAGGTTGTCCAGCCGTTCGTCGATGAGCTTCTTCGCTAGCGGCTTGCCATTCTCCTTTTGCAGTTCCAGCACCGCCCGGATATTGTCTTCAACGCTCAACTTGCGGAACACCGAGGCTTCCTGCGGCAAATAAGACAAGCCCAGCGTGGCGCGCCGGTGAATCGGCAGTTGCGAAATGTCGACGCCGTTCAGGCTGATCTGGCCGGCATCCAGCGGCACCAGACCGACGATCATGTAAAACGAGGTGGTCTTGCCGGCGCCGTTTGGACCCAGCAAGCCGACAATCTCGCCGCGACCCACTTGCAACGAGACGTCGCTGACCACCTGGCGCGGACCGTAGTTCTTTTGCAGGCCGCTGACAATCAGGGTGCTGGCGGTCATCTCATTGCGCCTTGTTGTCGCCGCGCGGCTGAATCACGGCTTTGATGCGCCCGGCACCCGGTTTGCTTTCGCCGCTGACGGTGTTGTTGACCGAGTAGAACTCGGCGCGACTATCGTAGGAAATGAACTCGCCGTTGACTTCGTCGGTCGGCTGCTTGCCTTCGAGGCGCCGCACATGCGCCTTGGCAAACAGTTTCACGACTTCGGTCTTGCCGTCATATTCCATTTTCTCGGCTTCTCCTTCGACCCAAAGGTCGGGCCCGCCGTCGCGCTTTTGCCGAAAACGTGCCAGCTGGCCCGGCGCCGCATAGGCCGTCGCGAACTGATAGCCGGCCGGGTCGGTCACCACCACCATCTTGCCGGCCTTCATGACCAGCGTGCCGCGTGTCAGCACGACCTGGCCGATGAAGGTGTTGATCTGCTTGACGTCGTCATATTCCATCTGGTCGGCTTCGACATTGGTTGGCTTGTCGAAGTCGGCTTTCTCCGCATGGACCAGCCCGACCACGGCCAGGTTCAGCATCAGCAAGCTCAGCAATAAAAATCGTTTCATGGGTTTCTCACGTTGGCCTTCAGGTCAAGAAATAGGCGTCGGCTGCAGCAATTCAGCGGGGCGGAGCCCGATAGGTGCCATGCACCCGGCTCGACAAGCGAAATTCGCGCGTGGCATTATTGGCATACATGCCGGTGCCGTCCAGCACCGATTGGCCAAACAGAATATGGACCGGCAAGTCGGTTTCAACAATGTCCTCGTCCGGCAACACCAGCAGGTACTCCGACTCCAGGTGGAAATACTGCGCCATCGGCGTCGCCGGCCGATCGACGATGACGTTGCCGCGCATGTGCGTCTTCGAATTTTCATCCTCGATCCGGGCACGGTCGGCGCGGATCATCATCGGCGGCTTGTCTTTCTGTAGCTGGTTGATGACGGGCGCTTCGATTTCGGAAGAATTATCCAGCGGATAGTGCAGCAGCTGCACACCCGAAACCCGGTAGCGTGGTTGCCCGTTCTCGTTCATCCGGATGAATTCGAATTTCTGCACGTAATAATCGGGTGCGCTGCGTGCCGTCGTCGACTCGGGCGCGCCGCGGTCTTGACGCAGGACTTCGAGCAGCCAGAAGCTACCCACGGCCAAGCCCAAGGCCAACACCATCAGCACCGGTAGCCGAAAGCGCCCTCCCGCTGGGGCATTCATGACAGGTAGGACGCGAGCGCCGCTTCGTAGTTGCCTTGCGCGCGCAGGATGAAGTCGCAGATTTCGCGTGCGGCGCCGTGTCCGCCCGGCGCTTCTGTCACGTAGTGCACGCGCGCCCGCACTTCGGCGTGCCCATTGGTCACGCTGGCGGCAAAGCCGGTGCGCATCAGAATCGGCAGATCGATGATGTCGTCGCCGATAAAGCCGCACTGTTCCGCAGTGAAGCCGGTTCGCGCCAGTAATTGTTCGAACGCGGCGCGCTTGTCGTGCACGCCCTGTTCAAGGTGCGTGATGCCGAGATCGGCGGCGCGCCGCGTCAGCATCGTCGATTGGCGGGCGCTGATGATCGCGGTCGCCACTCCCGATTGCTGCAGCAGCTTGATCCCTTGGCCATCGAGTACGTTGAAGACCTTGAGATTTTCGCCGCTTGGGCCGTAATGAAGGCCGCCGTCAGTGAGTACGCCATCAACATCGAAAATCATCAGTCGGATGCGGGCGGCACGCGCGTTGGCGAGAAGGAGGTCGTCCGGGTTCGCCATCAGATCACCTTGGCGCGGGTCAGGTCGTGAATGTGGAGCGCTCCCACCAGCGTGCCGTCGGCGCTGGCCACCAGCAATTGGTTGATCCGGAATTCTTCCATGACATGCACGGCATTGACGGCGAGCTGGTCGGGTCCGATGGTGCGCGGGTTCGGGTGCATGACGTCGGCAATGGTCAGCTGGGTGAAATCCTGCACATGTTCGATGAGGCGCCGCAAGTCGCCGTCCGTAAACACGCCGACCACCCGGTTGGCGCCATCCACCACTGCGGTCATCGCCATGCCCTTGCGGGTGATTTCAAGCAGCGCGGCGGACAAGGATGTGGCCGGCGTCACAGCCGGAATGGCGGCGCCGCTGCGCATCACATCACGCACATAGGTCAGCAGTCGGCGTCCCAAGGCGCCGCCCGGGTGCGAGCGCGCAAAATCTTCCTCGCCGAAGCCGCGCGCGTCCAGCAGTGCTACCGCCAGCGCATCGCCCAGCGCGAGAGTGGCGGTGGTACTGGCGGTCGGCGCCAGGTTGAGCGGGCAGACTTCCTTGTCGACCGCGACATTCAAATGCACATCGGCCAATTGCGCCAGGCTGGAATCGTCCTTGCCGGTCATCGCAATCAGCTTCGCTCCCATGCGTTTGATGAACGGCACGATCGCCAGCAGTTCCCCGGCCTCGCCGGAGTACGAAATGGCAATTAATATATCGCTGCGGGTAATCATGCCGAGATCGCCGTGCGAGGCTTCGGCTGCGTGCACGAATAATGCCGGAGTGCCGGTGGAGGCAAGGGTTGCCGCGATCTTGCGCGCGACGTGGCCCGATTTGCCGATGCCGGAGACGACCACGCGTCCGCTGCCGGCTAGCAGCAGTTCTATGGCGCGCGCAAAAGGGGCGTCCGGATGGTCGTCGATCCTGCCTTTCAGGGCCAGCAGCGCATCGGCCTCGATCTGCAGCGTTGCCCGCGCCATCTCCAGCGCCCGCGCGGCGCTGAATGTGGTGGCAGGCGGATTGGTCAAGCGTCTGTCGTCAGTTGCACTCATGCGGAAAGTATAAACGAATTGGCCAAGCAAAAAACCTGCCAGATGCATAATTAAGCAACGCTGAACAAGTAAGCAAGGTCGTTCACGCGTTACCGGCGTCATCGACGACCTGAAGGCCTTGCTGACCGGCATTAGCACCTTCATGACCGGCAAGCTAAAGGTCGAGGGCGATATGCTGCTGGCGCAGCGCCTACCCACTTTGTTCGGTGCCGGCAAGCTGGGGTAAGCGCGGTGTCCGGCTGGAGCGTGCCGCGCACTAGCCTATTTCCGACATTTAAGCAGAGTATGCTAATTAGTCTGCCTTGCGACGCCGGAAATCAATAGTAGGAATCAGGAGTATCCGATTCAGGCGGCTTCCGGCCGGGATGACGCGGCCGGCAATATCTCGGCCAGCACCTGGCCCGGCGCGACCTGCTCGCCGACCCGTGCCAGCAGGCTACCGACCTGGCCCGCCAGCGGCGCGACGATGCTGTACTCCATCTTCATCGCCTCGATCACCAGCAGCACCTGCCCGGCAGCGACCGTGTCACCTTGCCTCACCTGTAGCGCCACCACCTGGCCGTTCATCGGTGCGCTGATGCGGCCACTGGCGGCGGTGCCGGCGTCGCGTGTGGCGACGGCCTCGGTGGTCTCGATCATCCGGTGCTCGACGCCATCCAGCATGAACCAGCCATCGGCGCCGGCCAGCGCGAAAAATAATCGATGGGTGCGGCCGTCCAGATGGAAGGTGACGTCGTGGGCGCCGGCCGCGGCGAGCCGGATTTCGATGTCGTGCCGGCCGTGGCGCAGGCGCCAGTGCTTGTCTGCCAGCGTGGTGACCCAGAATTCCACCGCATCGCCGTCGAGAAGGAAGCGGCACAGCTGCGGATAGGCATGGCTGCTCGACCAGCCGCGCAATTCGGCCGGATAGCGCGCCGGCTGCCGGCTGGCCTGCGACCAGGCCAGCAGCGCCGCCGCCAGCTGGCGGGTAGCCGCTGCGGGCGGCGCCGGCAGCCGCGCGCCGACTGGCAGGAACGTGTCGATGAAGGCGGTGGTCGCCTGGCCGGCGACGAATTGCGGATGCGCCACGCAGCGCGCCAGAAAGTGGCGATTGGTCGTGACGCCGAGCAGCACGCATTCGCCCAGCCCATGCTCCAGCCGGCGCAGCGCATCGGCGCGGTCGCGGCCATGGGCGACGATCTTGGCCAGCATCGAATCGTAATAGGGCGAAATCTCCAAGCCGCTGGCCAGCGCATGGTCGCAGCGCAGCGCCGCCGGCGCTCGCCAATAGGCGACCCGGCCGCTTTGCGGCAGGAAGTCCTGCTTCGGGTCTTCGGCGCACAGCCGCACTTCGATCGCATGCCCGCCGGCCGCCAGCCGCGCATCGATCTCGGCTTGCGTCAGCGGCAAGACGCCGCCTTGCGCCACCAGCAACTGCCACTCGACCAGATCGACGCCGGTAACCGCCTCGGTCACCGCATGCTCGACCTGCAGCCGCGTGTTCATTTCCATGAAATAGAAATTGCCGTCGCCATCTAGCAGGAATTCCAGCGTGCCGGCGCCGACATAGCCGATCGCCCTGGCCGCCGCAATCGATACCTGTCCCATGCGCGCGCGCAACTCCGGCGTCACCGCCGGCGACGGCGATTCCTCGATCAGCTTTTGATGGCGGCGCTGCACCGAGCAGTCGCGCTCGCCCAGATGCACTACATTGCCATGGGTGTCGGCAAACACCTGGATCTCGATATGGCGCGGCTCCAGAATCGCTTTTTCCAGGATCAGCTCGCCGCTGCCGAAGGCGTTTTCCGCTTCCGAGCGTGCCGATTGCAGCGCCGTTAGGAATCCTTCCGGGCTATCCACCCGCCGCATGCCGCGCCCGCCGCCGCCGGATGCGGCCTTGATCATCACCGGATAGCCGATCTGCGCCGCCTCTTCGAAGAGCCGCTGCTCCGACTGGTCGTCGCCCTGGTAACCCGGCACGCACGGCACGCCGGCCGCCACCATTCTGTGCTTGGCGCCGGCCTTGTTGCCCATCGCCCGCATCGCGGTGGCGGGCGGGCCGATGAAGTTCAGGCCGGCGTCGGCGCAGGCCTGGGCAAAGTCGGCGTTTTCCGCCAGGAAGCCATAGCCCGGATGCACCGCGTCGGCGCCGGATTGGCGCGCCGCCTCCAGCAACGCCGGGATGTTCAGGTAGGATGCCGCCGGTTGCGCGGCGCCGATCGGCAGCGCCAGATCGGCGGCCAGCGCGTGCGGCGCATTTTTGTCGGCATCGGAATACACCGCCACCGTGCGAAAGCCGAGGCGCCGCGCGCTGCGCATGATGCGCAGTGCGATTTCGCCGCGGTTGGCGATCAGGATGGACTTGAAGCCGGGCGGGGGGCCTGACTGGACGCGATGGGCTGTCATGGGCGGATCGGGTGTGGATTCGAAATGCCGAGCAAGCCCTGACCGTCCATCTTCATGAACAATTCGTGCGCTGGGAAAATTGTCGCCGCTTGCCAGCCGTCGACAAACGGGTTGATCTGGTCGTCAATGAAGCGCTTCAGATTGCGTTTCAGCTCATTGCGCTCATGGATTATTTGCATTTCGATCTCCTGACGTGCGACTAGTGCGTGGCTACGGCCGAGCGACGCCGAACTGCAGCGGATGCAACTGGCGCCGGCGGCCTTCGTCGCACACCGAGAGCACGAAGGCCAGCAGCTTACGCGTATCGCGCGGATCGATCACGCCATCGTCCAACAGGCGCGCGGAAATGTGCGCGGCGCCGGTCTGCTGCTCGAAGGTGTCGATCACCGTCTTGCGCATGGCGTCGATGCTGGTCTGGTCGACTTCCAGGCCCTTGCGCCGCATGCTGCCTTCCATCACGATCGCCATCGTGTTGGCGGCCTGTTCCGGCCCCATCACCGCGGTCTTCGCGTTCGGCCAGCTGAAGCAGAAATCCGGGAAGAAGCCGCGTCCCGACATGCCGTAGTTGCCGGCGCCGAACGAGGCGCCGCAATGCAGCGTGATGCGCGGCACCGTCGCGTTCGACATCGCCTGGATCATCTTCGAGCCGTGCTTGATCATGCCGGCCTGCTCGGAGGCCTTGCCGACGATGAAGCCGGTGGTGTTTTGCAGATACAGCAAGGGCGTATCCGATTGGCAGCAGAGCTGGATGAAGTGGGTGGCCTTGGTGGCGCCAGCCGGATCGAGCGGGCCATTGTTGCTGATGATGCCGACGTGCATGCCGCAGATCGCCGCGTGGCCGGTCAGCGTGGCCGGGCCGTAGTCGGGCTTGAATTCGAGGAAATCGGAAGCGTCGACGATGCGGGCGATGATTTCGCGCATGTCGAGCGGCTTCCTGTGGTCGGTCGAGGCGATGCCGAGCAATTCTTCGGCGTCGTAGCGCGGCGGTGCGTACTGGCTGGCGATCGTTGGCAGCATCCGATCCCAGTCGAGCGCCGCCACCAGTTCGCGCGCGATGCGCAAGGCGTCGGCGTCGTCCTCGGCCAGGTATTCGGCCAGGCCGGAAGTAGTTGCGTGCATTTCGGCGCCGCCCAGCTCTTCCTCGCTCGCCACTTCGCCGGTGGCCGCCATCAGCAAGGGCGGGCCGGCCAGGAAGGCCTTGGCGCGCTCGCGCACCATCACCACGTAGTCGGACAGCCCCGGCATGTAGGCGCCGCCGGCGGTGCTGGAGCCATGCACCACGGTAATCACCGGCAAGCCGGCCGCCGACAGCCGCGCCAGCCAGTAGAAACCGCTGCCGCCGAGGATGAAAGTCTCGACCTTGTAGTTCAACAAATTGGCGCCGGCGCTTTCCACCAGATGGATGAACGGTAGCTTTTGGCTGAGCGCGATCTGTTGCGCGCGCTGGAATTTTTCGATGCTCATCGCCTGCACCGCGCCGGCGTCGATGCCGGAGTCGTCGACCAGGATCATCGCGCGCACGCCACTGACGTAACCGATGCCGGCCACCAAGCCGCCGCCCGGGATCGACTTCGCCGGGTCCGGCTTGTCGAGACAGAAACCGGCCAGCGTCGACAATTCCAGGAAGGGTGCGCTCGGGTCGAGCAGGCGGCCCAGCCGCTCGCGCGGCAGCAACTGGCCGCGCTTTTCGAAGCGCGGGCGCGATGCCTCCGACTTGTCGCGGGCGCGCTGTTCCAGCGCGCGCAACTCCCGCACCTGTTCCAGCAGTGCGGCGCGGTTTTGCTGGAACAGCGCGCTTTGCGGCACGATGCGCGATTCGATCTGCGGCATTACGCTGGCTCCCCGTCTTCAGCTTGGTCCTGCAGCACCTTGGGCAGGCGCGCCAGGTGGAAGCCGCTGAAGGCCGGCGTCTGGCGCTGGGCGTCGAGCGGAAAGCCGAGCCGCGCATTGGGGCGGCCGCCGTCCACCCGCAGCACCGCGCCGGTAATGAAGGACGCCGCTTCCGACAGCAGGAACACGATCGCCGCCGAGATTTCCGCCTCGTTCGCCATGCGCTGCAGCGGCACCTGGCGGCCGGCCTGCAGGATGAGGTCGCGTACCTCGGGCGGATAGGCATCCAGCCCGGACGAGGCGACGTAGCCGGGCGCCACCGCGTTGACCCGCACGCCGTAGGTCGCCCACTCGAAGGCGGCGGTCTCGGTGAAGTTGACCATGCCGGCGCGCGCCGCGCCCGAATGCCCCATGCCCGGCATGCCGCCCCACATGTCGGCGACGATGTTGACGATCGCGCCGCCGGTGGCTTGCATCGATTGCTGCAGGCATTCGCGTGCCATCAGGAAGCCGCCGGTCAGGTTGGTCTGCAGTACCGCTTCCCAGCCCTTGCGCGAAATGTCTTTCAGTTGTGCCGGGAATTGGCCGCCGGCGTTGTTCACCAGCGCGTCGATGCGGCCGTGCGCCGCCACGATCTGCGCGATCAGCGCGGCCACCGCGTCTTCATCGCGGATGTTGCATGGGTAGGGAAAGGCGCGGCCGCCGCCGTCGCCGATTTCGCCGGCGACTGTCTCCAATTTTTCCGGCGTGCGGCCGACCAGCAGCACGGTGGCGCCGAGCGCCGCCAGTTCGTGCGCGGTGCAGCGGCCGATGCCGCTGCCGCCGCCGGTGACGATCACGACCTGGTCCTGGAACAGGCCCGGCTTGAAAATCGAGCGATACATGATTCGACTCCTTTACTATTCTCTGCCGATCGACCGCCGATCCGCTCTCAAGCCCAGCCCAGTTGCCGTGCCGCCAGTTCGTTCAGCACCGCTTCGGCACCGCCGCCGATCATGT
>DATJCV010000482.1:0-17498 GCA_035497775.1 Burkholderiaceae bacterium
TTGGTGGAGCAGGCGGCGGCGGCGGCGGAAAGCATGCAGGAGCAGGCGGTGCAACTGGCGCAGGCGGTTAGCGTATTCAAGCTGGAAGGGGATGGGCAGGGCATGGCGGCCCGGGCGGCGGTCGCAGCGCCTGCGGCCAAGCCGGCCGCTGCCAGCAGTACCGCAGCGCCGACCGCGCTGGGCGCTCCCGGTCGCAAGGTAGTGTCGCCAGCGGCCAGCCGACCGGTGCCGGCCGTGCCGGCCGGGAATGACGGTTGGGAAGAGTTTTGAAACTGAGGAAAATGGCGTTCGACAAAATTCAAGTTCATCTAGCTGATGGTCGATAATGTAATAGAGGGATCGGCCATCTGATTTTTGGTGTCAAAAACTACCGTTTGGAATGCGATGAATCTATGCGTAAATTCTTGCCTTTGCTAAAGTTGTTGGCGGCAGGTGTATTCGTCAGTGTTCTTGTCGCTATTTTGTTCGACTGGCTAATGGGAGCAGCCATCCGGCCGCTAGCGGTAGCGGGGATCGCGTCAATTGCCGGCGTGCTGACATCTGCGCTGATTTGCAATCGAAATGGTGCTGGCGGTACGCGTTTTGGCTACAAGGTTGCCCAGGAAATTGACCATATCATGATCGGTGCAGCAGAAACGTCATTCTTCGTTGATTCCGTCAAGCATAAGGTCGGGCACGATGTCCGTACGCTTGACGACATCGTCGTCGGCGCCGAGCAGAATGCCAGTACGACGGCGCAGATTGCAGTGAATGCGGAGCGCGCGGCCACCGTGGCGCATGAGGTGCGGGATGAGAGCGTGGCCGGCCGGGCCCAGGTAGATCAGAGCCTGAACCAGATCAACAATGCGCGTCAGGATGCACAGAGTGCCTCGCAGGTAATGATGCAACTGCAAGCCAAGGCGCGGCGCATCCACGGCATTACCGAGGTGATTACCGAGATCGCAGCACGTACCAACTTGCTGGCACTGAACGCTGCTATCGAAGCTGCGCGTGCCGGCGAGCACGGGCGCGGTTTTGCCGTGGTGGCCGGCGAAGTTCGGCAACTAGCACAGCGCACCAAAAGTGCAACCGATGATATCGGTCAGATGGTGCATGAAATCAATGAAGAGGCCGAGCGCGCAGCGGAGGGAATGGCATCCCTGACCGACAAGGTGAGCGAAGCGGCGCAAAACGCCGGACGTGTGCATGGTTTTCTTGAGAATATCGAACGTGCGGCGTCGGTGTCGGAAGACGAAGTCGAGCAGATTGCCCAAGCGTCGCGCGAGCATGTCGAGACCACCCGCCGAATCGCCGACGGAATCTTGAAAATCCGTGACGGTATGTTGCTGACCGACGCCGAACTGCCGCGTGCCGCTGCGTCTGCGTTAGCCCTCTCGGAACGCGCCGAGGCAGTGTATGGCGCCATAGCCGCGTTCAACATCCAGACTGCGCATGATACGATCCGTGCTGCTACCGAAGCGGCGGCCAGGGAGGTTGGGAAAATATTCGCCGACGCGATCCAGAACGGCCAGATCAGCGAGGAGGCGTTGTTCGATCGTACCTATACGCCGATTCCAAGAACCAACCCACCAAAGCACTCGACCAAGTTTGACAGCTTTACCGATCGTACACTGCCACCGCTGCAAGAGGCACTGCTGCAGACGATGCCGCAGTTGGCATACGCCGGTGCGGTGGACAATAATGGCTATTTCCCGACCCATAACAGGAAATTTTCGCAGCCGCTGACCGGTAATTACGAGTTTGACCTGGTCAACAATCGGACCAAGCGAATTTTCGATGACCGTACCGGTGCCCGTTGTGGCGCCAATACCGAGCCGTTTTTACTGCAGACTTACAAACGTGATACGGGTGAAGTGATGCATGATTTATCGGTGCCTATCCATGTGGGGGGCAGACATTGGGGAGGCTTCCGCGTTGGTTACCGCTCCAGTACCCTGGAACTGGAAACGGCCGACATTGCGCAGACACCGAGGGGCGCCGTTAACGCCTCGGCGCGGCGCTTGGTGCAAAGGAATTAATGCCGGCTCGCTAGTGCGTGGTGGTGGTATGCAACGATGAAGGTGACGACCCGCTGCGCAGCAGAAGCGAGTGGGCGAGCAAGGCGCGACGCAGTTGCGCCATTGACAGGGAAGAACAGCAGATTGAAACCAGCGCCGCTGAATAAACTGGATACCAACAAGGAATTCGAATTCACCGCTCGGGATTTTGAAAGAGCGCGAAATCTGATCCATCAACATGCCGGCATTGCGCTCGCGGCCAGTAAACAGGAGATGGTCTACAGTCGGCTGGCGCGCCGGCTGCGGGCAACAGGAATCAACACGTTCTCCGACTATCTCGACCAATTGGAACGCGGTGGTGAGGAAGATGAGAGGGAGGCGTTCGTCAATGCACTGACGACCAATCTCACTTCATTTTTTCGGGAAGCGCACCATTTTCCAATTTTCGCGGAGCATGTCCGCCAGTTGCGCGAACCCGCCGCTATCTGGTGCTGTGCCAGCTCCACTGGAGAAGAGCCGTATTCGATCGCCATGACCTTGTGCGAAACGTATGCGACCTTGACGCCTCCAGCACATATTCTGGCGACCGACATCGATACCAATGTGCTAGCGGTTGCTGCGCGCGGCGTCTATCCGATCGAACGGTTAGATAAGCTTTCGGCGGAACGCAAAAAACGCTTTTTCCTGAGAGGTACCGGGGCACAGAGCGGACTGGCGCGGGTACGGCCCGAACTCAGCAAACTGATTACCTTCCGGCCGCTCAATCTATTGGCAGGCAGCTGGCCAATTACGACAACGTTCGATATCATTTTCTGTCGGAATGTCATGATTTATTTCGACAAGACCACTCAGACAAAAATATTGTCCCGTTTTGCCCCATTAATGAAACCGCACGGCTTGCTGTTTGCCGGGCATTCGGAAAACTTCTCGTACGTGTCTGGCGCGTTCAAGCTGCGTGCCAAGACCGTCTACGAAGTGGTGCCGAGCCATAGTGCCAAGGCGAGCGCTCGCAAGCCCGAATTGGACTTGCAGCCATGAGCCAGGGGATTGAAGAGCAGTTCGCCAGTAATGTATATTACGACCGCATTTTTGATCGGGATGCGGCCAAGATACTGCCAGGCGAATATTATTTCACCTGCAAGGACATGCTGATTGTGACGGTGCTCGGGTCTTGCGTCGCCGCCTGTATTCGCGATCGGATCACTGGAATCGGCGGCATGAATCACTTCATGCTGCCTTCCAGTGGCGATCTGGACAGCCCGGTATCGGCATCAATGCGGTACGGAACCTATGCGATGGAAATTCTGATCAACGAGCTGTTGAAGTCCGGCGCTCGGCGCGAGAACCTGGAAGCCAAGGTATTCGGCGGCGGCAATGTGCTGGCCGGATTTACTTCCATGAATGTTGGGGAGCGCAATGCGCAATTCGTGCGCGCATATCTACAGGCGGAAAACATTCATATAGCGGCCGAAGATTTGAATGACATTCATCCACGCAAGGTATATTTCTTCCCTCGCTCCGGTAAGGTGCTGGTAAAAAAGCTGAAACAATTGAACAACAACACGCTGGTTAATCGCGAACAGGATTACGCGAACCGGCTCGAGAATAATCGGATGAGCGGTGCAATCGAATTGTTCTGATCGCCACGGTATTGTCTGGAATGCTACGGAAGCTTTAACTCATGAAAATCAAGGTGCTCATTGTTGACGACTCGGCGTTGATTCGCAGCGTTATGAAGGAAATCATCGGCAGCCAGCCCGATATGGAAGTGGTTGGAGTTGCTCCTGATCCGCTAGTGGCGCGCGATTTGATCAAGCAGACCAACCCGGATGTCCTGACCCTGGATGTCGAGATGCCGAAGATGGATGGCCTCGATTTTCTCGAGAAACTGATGCGTCTGCGCCCGATGCCGGTGCTGATGGTGTCGTCGCTGACCGAGCGCGGATCGGAAATTACCCTGCGTGCGCTGGAATTGGGGGCGGTCGATTTCGTCACCAAGCCCAAGCTGTCGATTCAAAGCGGCATGCGCGACTATGCCGAACTGATCGCCGACAAGATCCGCATCGCTTCCAAGGCACATATCAGGGCGCGCACGCTGGCCAATGCCGCCGCCAGCCAGGTAGCGGACGAGCTGCCATTGATCCGCAATCCCATGACCAGTAGCGAAAAATTGATCGTGATTGGGGCCTCTACCGGCGGCACCGAAGCGATCAAGAATTTTCTGGTGCAAATGCCCTCGGATAGCCCAGGTATTTTAATTACCCAGCATATGCCGGAAGGATTTACCCGCTCGTTTGCGCGCCGGCTCGATAGTCTGTGCAAGATCGCGGTCAGCGAAGCAGTGGGAGAGGAGCGCGTCCTGCCTGGCCATGCCTATATTGCTCCTGGCAATGCCCATTTGCTGCTGGTGCGCAGCGGCGCCAACTATATGACTAGGCTCGATCCCGGTGAGCCGGTAAACCGGCATCGACCTTCGGTTGATGTCTTGTTCGATTCGGTTGCCAGTTGCGCCGGCAAGAATGCAGTCGGCGTCATCCTGACCGGGATGGGCAAGGACGGCGCGCAGGGCATGCTGAAAATGAAGCAGGCGGGGGCGCGAAATTTTGCTCAGGATGAAGCGAGCTGCGTGGTATTCGGCATGCCGCGTGAGGCGATCGCCGTCGGCGCCGTGCATGAGACAGCAGCTCTGGGCGAGCTTCCCGCGATGGTGTTGAATTATCTTGCAACGCATAGCAGCCGGGCGTTACGGGTTTAGATTGATTTGGATTACTATAGGCAACGCAATTTTATCCACCGTTTGTTCGGTGTCGTAGCTATCGACCTGATCGATGACGGGTCTTAAGCATCAATGGAGTCATTCATGGCCGGTCCCAATACCAAATTTTTAGTAGTTGATGATTTTTCAACAATGCGTCGCATTGTCCGAAATTTGCTCAAGGAGTTGGGTTATACCAACGTTGACGAAGCGGAGGACGGGTCGATGGCGCTGTCCAAGCTGCGTGCCGACAACTTCGATTTTGTTATCTCCGACTGGAACATGCCGGTGATGGATGGACTGACCATGTTGCAAACGATTCGTGCCGATCCGGCCTTGGCCAAGCTACCGGTATTGATGGTCACGGCCGAGGCCAAGAAAGAAAACATCATTGCGGCCGCCCAGGCCGGTGCCAGCGGCTACGTGGTCAAGCCGTTCACCGCTGCCACGCTGGATGAAAAGTTGGCGAAGATTTTTGAGAAACTTGAAAAGGCTGGCGCATAGGCCTGAAGCGGCGGCGCCGTCATGGCACGGCTCGGCAAGTCCTCCGATTTTTCGACCAATTGTCGCTCACCAAGGCTGATTGCATGCATACCGCAGATTTTATCGTTCGAGAACCGCTTCTTGACGCCAAACAGCAGGTACTCGGCTATGAGCTGAACTGGCAACAATCGGGCAGCGATGCCGGTCTTCCTGGTTCGGTCGCCCTAGCCGAACTCATCGGGCAGCAATTGAACGATGCCGAAAAGGGCTGGCTGCTGGGCGGCACGCTACTGTTCCTGCCGGCGTCACCGGCTGTGCTGGCGGCCGATGCGCTGCTGGCGCTGCCACCCAAGAATATCGTCCTGGCGCTGGCCGCGGCCGACTTGGCGGAGCCGGCCACATTGGCTGCGGTTCGAGAATTGCGTGCGCAAGGCTATGGCATTTCGCTGCGTAACGCCAATTTCAAGGTGCTCGACAAGGGATTGCTGGCGCTGTTGACGCATATCGAAGTGCATTTCAACCCCGACGATCTGGCCGGCCAGGCCAGGATTTATGGCGCCTTCAAGCAATCCTCGGTGCGCCTGGTGGCGCGCGGTATCAACACCTGGCAGCAGTACGACTCCTGCGCCATGCTCGGGTTGGATGCATTTGTCGGCAAGCTGCATCTGACTCCGCGGGTGGGGCCGCAACCGAAGGGCATGAATCCGGCACAGACGGTCGTGCTGCAACTGATGCGTATGGTCCGGAAAAATGTCGATGTACGGGAATTGGAAGCAGTCCTGAAGCGCGATGCCGCACTGTCTTTCAAGCTGCTGCGCTACATCAACTCAGCTGGTTTCGGGCACGGAGCGGAAATCCAGTCGTTGCGGCATGCGGTGACCTTGCTGGGCTACGCGCCGCTATTCCGCTGGCTGTCGCTGCTGCTGGCCACTGCCAGCAGTACCGGCTATTCGCCGGTGCTGATGCAGGCCGCGGTGATTCGCGGCCGTCTGGCCGAGTTGGCGGGAACCCAGGCCCTGCCGCGCGGCGAGTCGGAAAACCTGTTCGTGGCGGGTTTGTTTTCGCTGCTGGACCGGCTGCTTGGCATTCCGATGACGCAAGTGCTGCAAGAGATGCAGTTTTCCGAAGGACTGGCGCAGGCACTGTTGTCGCGCGAAGGCATCTACGGTCCCTACCTGGCCTTAGCCGAAGCTTGCGAACTCAATAGCGCGCTGGTTGGGTCGCTGGCAGCTTCGCTGCAAATCGAGGCGGCTGACGTAAATCAACTGCATTTGTCGGCGTTGGCCTGGTCGCATAACCTACAACTGTAGGATGTGCGTCGGGCCGATCTGCCCAGGTTTTTCAAGTTCTTCGGCACAAATCTAGCCGATTACAATTGGGTGAGGCACTCCCTCTCATTTAGCCGCGTGCGTATCGGGTGTCCGTTTTTGCGCTTGTCAATGAAGGAATGAAGAGGCTTTCTTCCCGCACCCAAGCTGGCTCGTCGTCGGAACCTTCCCGCATATGCACCACCCCATTTGGCTTCGCAGCGGCGCATTGCTCTATGTGGCGCGTTCCATAGTTGCGGTCACTGACAGCAATAACCATGCGCCATGATCGCTGCGCTGGGTCAGTGTGGCTGCATCGCTTCGTTCTCTATGATCAACTTACGGCAGGGCTTTCTCCTGCAGGAACGCATCCGTCCCGGGTGCGCACGAAAAAGCCGTCGGATGCCATGGATTGGTGCCGGACGGCTATTTGCTCGGGTCTACTGCGTCGGCGCGGCGGCGACCGGCGCCGCCATTAGGAAGGCGTCGGAGAAGCAGGCATTCTCATCGAGCCCCCGGGCGATGAAGGCGGGGGTGGCGGTCTCCACCATCTGGACCGAACCGCACAGGTACACCTCGTGGCCGCTGAGGTCCGGGAAGTCGGCCAGTATGGCTTCGTGCACCAGGCCGGTGCGGCCAGTCCAGCCGTCGCCTTCGGGGGGTTCGGAGAGAACTGGCACCACCGTGAAGTTCGGGTGTGCGCGCTGCCATTGCTCGCAGCGTTCGAGCATGTACAAGTCCTGGCGCCGGCGCACGCCCCAGTACAGGCGCATGGAGCGCTGCACGCCGCGCGCGAAGGCGTCTTCCACAATACTCTTGATGGGTGCGAAGCCCGTGGCCCCGGCCACGAACAGAATGGGGTGCGGACTTTCACGCAGCGTGAAGCTGCCGCGCGGACCCTCGAAACGAAGCACGTCGCCGACCTTCATGCCCTGGAACACATGGGTGGTAAAGCGGCCGCCGGGCACCAGACGGATATGCAGTTCGATCTGGCCGCCCTCTCCCGGTCGGTTGGCGAACGAGAAGGCGCGGCGCTGGCCGTCGTCGAGCAGGATGTTGATGTACTGGCCGGCGGCAAATTCCAGGGTATTGCCTTCAGGCAGTTGCAGAACCACGTGCATCACATCGTCGGCCAGGCGCTCCATGTGCACCACGGTGGCGCTGCGCACCTCGGGTACCTTGGCCTTGCCGCCGATGTCGTACTCGACTTCGATCGCCATATCTGCGCTCGGCTCCATGCAGCACATCAGGGCCTTACCCTGGGTCTTCTGGGCGTTGGAGAGCGCCTTGATCTGGTAGGGGCGCTGGTCGTAGCAGCCTTGCGCCACGCTGCAGACGCAGCGGCCGCAGCCGCCGTTGCGGCAGTCGTAGTCCAGCGTCAGGCCCTCGTGCAGGCCGGCATCCAGGATGGTTTCGCCCTTGCGCACCATGAATTCGGCGCTCAAGCCCTGTTCGCCATGCACCACCACGTGGAACTTGTTCTTGGCACCACGCCCGAAGCGGGGCGGCAGCCAGGGCTGCAGCGCCAGCAGCACCGAAGCGCCGATCACCAGTGCCCACACGCGACCCAGCGGCCACTCGGTGAACAGCGGGAACACAGCCATGTAGAACCAGTCGAGTTCCACGCTGGTGACCGCCTTGGCGAGGTCGCTGACGCCACCCTGGACGTGCACCGGGGCCATCAGCGAGAGCGCCAGCATAGTCAGCAGCAGGCCGACGACGATCGGCTTGGGTGGCGTGGTGCGAGCCTTGGGCACGCGCTGTACGTGGATCCACATGATCATCAGCACCACCAGCGGCAGGCCTAGGTGCATGAACGACAGCAGCGTGAAGAAGCGGTTGCCGACGTGATCGGAATAGAGGAAGTTGCGCATCAGCGTGCCGTCGAAGATCGGCAGCCAGTCCAGCCATTCGAAGCTGGTGACCGTGACGTACTGCGCCAGTTGATCCCAGGGCAGCATGTAGCCGTTCACGCCGGAGGCATAAACCATCCAGATCAGTATCACCCCAGTGACCCACGAGAACCAGCGGAATCCGTGGTAGCGGTCGAATGCGAAATAGCGCAGCATGTGCAGCACCATGGTGAGCACCATGGCGTCGGACGCATAGCGGTGCACGCTGCGCAGCACGCCGCCGAGCCACCATTGTTTAGTTGTGAGCGCAGCCACCGAGGTGTAGGCCTCGGGAATGCCGGTTTCAAAGAACACGTAGAGGTACAGGCCGCTAGCTCCGACCACCCAGAACAGGAAGAAGGTGATGGCACCCAGGTGGTAGAACGGGTTGATGCGGTCGCCAAAGACGGCGTTGAACAGCCATTCGATGCGCAGAAACGGCCATTGCAGCAATTCTTGGAGTTTCTTGATCATTCTTCGGTTTCCTTCAGCCTTGCACGGTGGACGCAAGCGGGTGGCGGATGGCGCGGATCACGACCACCACGAACAGCAGCCCGCCGATGATGGCGATCAGGCCGCCAAGCCCCATCAGGCCCATGCCGGCGACTTCGGCGGCGCTACGCAGCACCTGCTCGGCGCCCGCCACTTTGCGTTGTACGCCATAACCGCCGGACCAGACTAGCCCGATGATGTGCATCAGCTGGCCGATGCCGTACAGCCAGGACTGCCAGGTGGCCATGCGGCCCTGCGGTGCCTGGTAGCCGAGCGAGGGCAGCAGGCGGTACACCGCCCCCATCAGCGCCAGTGTGACGCCCACGATGCAGCCGTGGTAATGCGCCGGAATGCGCACATTGCTGCCGTTGATGAAGACGCCGATCACGCCGCCGGCGGCAAACAGCAGCACCGAGGACAGCAGCGCCGCGCGCAGCGGCCGCATGGCCGGCTCGAGCCACCGCAGGTTGGACACGCCGAAGACCACGGCGAGGCCGATCGGAACGATCGCCGGGCCGCCGCCTAGGCGCATCGCCCAGGTCAGCAGGTTGCGGTGCTCGACCGAAGCCACGTCATAGGCCAGGTAGGCATACGGAATGACGAAGACGCCGGCCAGCGCCAGCAGGAACAACAGCACCGTGACGCGCGGGCTTAACACCAAGCGCGCGCCGCAGGCGCTGGCCAGCCACAGCCAGGACACCAGCATCAGCAGCGTCCAGGTGAACTGCAGCGCGTGCCCACCGCCCCAGAACAGAATTTCGTAGTAGGTCTTGTCGTGCAGCGTGGTCGGCAAGACGGCCCACGACCAGGCAAAGCACAGCACACCCACCGCCGTGGCAACAGCCGCCGCGCTCAAGCCGAAGTCCAGTGCACCGTCGCCGCCGTACTGTAGCCCCAGCCGGGGCGCGGCCAGCAAGCTGCGCAAGGCCAGTAGGATGGCCCCCATGCCAAATACCACTAGGCCGGCCAGAAACAGCGGGGATTCAAGCACCGGGATGTAGTTGGCCATGATCGGCTCGCCCGGGTCCAGGAACGGCGCCAGCGCCATGGCCAGCGTGCCGGCCGCCGTCACCCACAGCGCCAGCCAGCCCATTGCCCGCGCGCGCGTGCCGCCGTGCAGGCTCCAGAGCAGCCCCGCCATCGCCACGAACCAGACCAGCACCGACAGGTCCACGTGCAGCACCAGCGAGATATGGAAGAAGTTGGCCGCCGGCAGCCACTGGTTCACATAAGGGGTGCGCGAAACCACCAGCAACACCGAGAAAAGACCCGATCCGATCAGCGCCGCCAGCCCCAGCCATAGCCAGCCTCGTGCCAACGCGAGGCGCGCGTCCCGCGGAATGCTCAACTGATAAGTCGCACCGGGGCGCGCCGCCGGTAGGCGGGTTGCTGGTGCGCGGGACAGGCCCGGCAGGGGCGAGGCGCTTGCACTCATAGCAGGACGATGCCTCCCTTGTCCCGGTTGAAGTCGATGACCATGATTTGCCCGGGCTTCAGCGCCATGGTCTGCTCGCGCTGGTCGGTGAAGCCGGCGGCCGACTGGTTGTCCTTGAAGCGGACCACGATGTGGTGCTCGCCGGCAGGAATGTCCAGACGTCGATACAGGGTGGAGGCACCGTCGCGCGACAGTCCCGAAGGCTGCGCGGTGTGGCGCAGCACCGGCTTGCCGTCGATATCGACCTCGATGCTGACCGGCGACCGCTCGCGCTCGCACTTCATCGCTTTGCGCATGTTTTTCGCCATCTTCGCCTGCTCTTCGGCGGTATACGGGCGGCACTCGGCGATGCGCGTCCCGTGGTGGATGAAGCTGACCTTGATCTGGGCCATCTCGGGCGGCAGCGGATGGTACACGGGCCAGCGCGAAAACACTCCGAGCGCCACGGCAAAGCCGCCGTACAGTAAGGCCTGGCCGGTCCAATTGAGTGCGCGGTTCATCGATGTTTCTCCTCAGGAACAGGGGGGCTGGCATCGCATTGCCGGCGTAGTTCGTCCACGGCGGCCGCGAGGGCGTGCTCGTCGCCCGGATCGGTCCAGGCGGTGTGCCAGCGCTCGGTGGGCACCGAACGGCGCAGGTGGGGTTCTCGATTGCCCGTCAGGCGCTCGGCCGTCCAACGCTGGCCCAGACGGAATTCGCAGCCGCCCTCGCGGCAGCCGTTGATCAGGACGCCGTCGGCGCCGGCACGCAAGGCGTATTCGACGAAGGAGGGCGGCAGCATGCCGGCGCACACTAGCTCGAAATGCGCCACATCGGGCGCCTGCAGGCGCGTGCGCGCGCCCTGCTCGCAGCCGAAAACCACGAAACGCCTGGCGCCCGGCATGGCACGCAGGCCCCGCACCAGTTGCCGGCGCAGGTGGTCGATCGGTAATTGCGGCATGTCGATACCCGTCATCAGCGTCTCGACGCCGCGGAATGGGGTGGACGAGGGGCAGGCGCCGGCGCAGATGCCGCAACTGGCGCACAGGTCGGCACGCACTTCGGCCATGCGCATGCCCGGCCGCCCATTCGGGTGAGGAACCATGGTAATCGCGGAATAGGGGCAGTCGTCGAAACACCGTGCGCAGCCGCTGCAATGGTCCGGGTACACCACGGCCGCCGGCTGACGTGGCGGCGCGGGTAGAAAGGGCGGCAGCGACAACAGCACAAAGGCCAGTCCCAGCAGCACCCAGACCGTGGTGGCCGAGGTGGCGTCGGCCAGCGGGTGGATGAACAGCAGGAGCCAGTCGAACGACAGCGCCGTCGGCACCGAGCTCAGGTCTGCCGGACCCTGGCTGTAAACCGGTAGCATGAAGGACAGTGCCAGCAGCATGAGGAACGTCCCCCTGGCCAGGGCCCGGGGAGGGAACACCTTGGCAAGGCTGAGACGCTGGATGTGGAACCATAGGCCAAAAATCAGCAATAGCGGCACCCCGATGTGGATGAATACAAACAGGGTAAACAGCCGGTCGCCCAGGCTCACCGCACCTAGGAAATTACGTGCCAGCGGCGACCCCAGAAAGGGCAGGACGTCGATCCATTCGGCCGTGGCCACTACGGAGTATTGGCCCAGCCGGTCCCAGTTGAGCCAGAATCCGCCGACGGCGCTGACAAAGACCAGTGCGACCAGTGGCACGCCGATCAGCCAGGGTATCCGGCGGAAATGCCGGTAGTGCCCCAGCGCCCATTCGCGTACGATATGGGCCAGCATGACCAGCACGAACGCATCGGCTGCGTAGCGGTGTACGCCGCGCAGCGCGGTGCCCAGCATCCAGGGCACTTCGGCGAGCGCCTCGATCGAGCGGTGGGCGCCCGCGGCCGAGGTGTCGAGCACGATGTAGAGGATGGTTCCGCTCGCCACCAACAGCCACAGCAGCATGAAGCCGAGGGCGCCCAGGTGCTTGAGCGGATTCAGCGCCGCGCCGAAAGGCCGGTCGAACGTATGCTCCAGCGCCCGGTAGGCTGCGGCGGCGCGGGAAACCGGTAAGGTGGAAGCGGAGGCGCTGAAGTCTTCGGGTGCGAAGGCTGACCCCGGCAAAGACATGGTACGGGTGGACATCAGGCGCTTTGTGCCCCCTTGCCGCGTAAGCTTTTCCTGCTCGCGCGCCATTCATTGATGAAAAAAATCAGCATCAGGATGAAGAAGGTCACGCCGCCGGCAATCTGGATCGGCAGCGTGTAGTCCACCCGGTAGGTGCCGGTCTTGGGGTCGTACACGGTGCACAGGATGCGTACCCGATCCATCAGGTGGTCGAGTACGTCGTTCGACGGCACTGGCCTGCCGGCCAGCAGCATCTTCAGCGGCTCTCCCAGTTCGGCCGGATACAGGGATTCGCCATAAACCTGGCGCACGATGCGGCCATCGGTATCGAGGATGGAGACCTGCAGCACATGATCGAACCCGGCGGGGGTGGCCTCGTAGGCGAAGCCGAAATCCTGCGTCAGCGCCGGAACGATGGCTGCCGGCGGGCTCAGGAAATCCCAGTTGGGCTGCTTGATCTGATATTGGGTGGCAAAGGCCTTCAGCGCCTGCGGCGAGTCGGCCGGTTGGTTGAAGCCGATGCTCACCACATTGAACTGGTTCGGCCCCAGGCTCTTTTGCAAGCCCTCCACGGTTTCCTGTAGGGAGAGCGTGGTGGTGGGGCACACCTGGAAGCAGCCGGTGTAGATGAAACTCACCAGCAGAGGTTTGCCGCGAAATGAGGAAAGGGCCACCGGACGGCCCTCGCGGTTCAGGAGGATGTGGTCGCCGATCTGGCGACCGATCGCGGCCTGGCTCAGGCGCAATGCCTGCTCACGGTCCAGGCCCAGATCGGTGACGGGATCGGGTTTGTTCGCGGCCAGCGCCGCCGGCAGCAGCGCCAGGGCCAAGCCACAGCACGCGATCCCGCGCCGGAGTCTGGAGAGCAGCGACTTGGCCACGGCCCGCCCTCAACGCAACAGGGCGTCGATGCAGATAGCGGCCAGCAGGACGCTCAGTTGCACCAGCGATGCGAAGAAAGAGCCCATGGCCGTGGCGCGTCCGGGATTGCGCGCCAGTTGCCAGGACTTGCGGACGAAGTGCAAGCCGCCGGCGAGCGCGCCCACCGCATACACCGGTCCGGCGCCATAGGCCAGTGGTAGCAGCGAGGCCGCGAACAGGGCCACGGTGCTGGCGAGCACGATACTGGCCGCACGCCCGGGTCCGACGACGACCGGCAGCATCGGCACGCCCGCCTGCGCGTAGTCGTCGCGGTTGGCAATCGCCAGGCTCCAGAAATGCGGTGGTGTCCAGAGGAACAGCACCAGAGCCAGCAGCCAGGGCAGCGGCCCGAGCGCTGGATCGACGGCGGCGGCGCCCGCCAGTACGGCGAAGCTCCCCGCCAGGCCGCCGATGACGATGTTGAGGGAAGTGCGCCGCTTCAGCCACAGGGTATACACCACCCCGTAAAAGAAGGCGCCGAGAAACACATGAAGCGCGGCGGCGCCGTTCAGCGCGACCCAGGCCGCCGCCACTGCCCCGGCCAGCAGCATGGCCATCAGGGCCAGCCAGGCTGGATGGTGTGGCAATGCGCCGGTGACGAAGGCGCGCTTCTTGGTGCGCTCCATCAGGCGGTCGCTCTCGTACTCGACATACTGGTTGAACGCCCCCGCGCTGGCCGACGCCAGCAGCACGGAGAGCGCCAGGATCAGCACCTGCATGAAGCTGGGTGCCGGCCCCGGCGTGACCGCCATGCCTACCAGCGCAGTGATCATGATCAGCACGCCGATGCGCAGCTTGAACAGCGAGATGACGTCACGCGCCATTTGCGCCATGCCGCGCCCGGCGGGCTTGAGCGTGGTGGTGTGCATTGCGCAGGATTCCACTTAGCTCAGGCCCCACAACTGACCGAGATACTTCCAGTTGACGAAGTAGTACAGCACGAAGGTCACCAGGAAGAACATGGCCAGCACGAAGGTGCCAGGTGCCACGAAACCTGCCGAACCATAGGTTTGTGCGGCAGCCGTGGGCGCAGCGCGCGGTACCGGTGTGAATTTCGGACTGATCACGCCAGCATCGAGCTTCTTGCCGAAAAACACGGAACCGACGGTCACGTAGACGTAAATGATGCCTCCCGCGATCGCCGCGACGCCGCCAATGCCGACCAGACCCATCATCAGGTAGGCGGCGCCAGGCCACTCATAGGCCAGGGCGTTGCCATTGAAGGCCATGTCCCAGTGGCGGCGGGATACGCCCAGCGTACCGGCTCCCATCATCACGATGCAGAAGAAGTACATCGAGAAGCCGAACAGGTAGGGCTGGATCTTGGCCAGACCGGGGGCGATCATTTCGCGCCGGAACAGCACCGGGATCAGGTAGTACGTGAGCGCCATGAAGGTCAGCGTGGTACCGACCACGACGGTGGCGTGGAAGTGGCCAGGCACGTAGATGGTGTTGTGGATCAGCAGGTTCAGCTGTTCGGTACCCATCATCACGCCGGTAATGCCGCCCAGGAAGCCGAAGCCGACCAGCGCGATGAACACGCCGGAGAACGTCGGGTTGCTCCAAGGCGCCTTGCGCAGCCACTCGAACAGGCCTTTGTTGTAGCCGCGGGCGCGTTGCGCCACTTCCATGGCGCCGGGGATCGACAGCGCATGGATCATCGATGCGAGTACGGCGAAGTACATGAAGTAGCTGGTGTTCACCACTTTCCACTCGGTGCTGATGCCGGGGTCGGCCAGCAGGTGGTGGGCACTGGCGAGCTGCAGGAACAGGATGTACAGCAGGAAGGCGCCACGGCTGACCCGCTCGGACATGGGCTTGGCACCAAACGCGATGGCGGCCACGGCGTACCAGATCGAGATGTGAGTCGCCACGTTGATCTGCTGCGACGAGTGGCCCAGCGCCCACCAGATGGTGCGATAGATCAGCGGATCGACTTGACCCAGGGCGCCGACCGACAGGAACAGGGTCGGAACCAGGATGATGGCGCCGGAAAGGAGGGTGAATACCGCGATGATGGCGGCCGTCATGGCGCCGAAGGTCACCAGCGGCACCGAACCCTCATAGGTCTTCTCGCGCTTGGCGACGACCAGCGTGCCGAAGAAAACGAAGCAGGCGACCAGCGCGCCAACGGCGAACAGGATCAGGCCGAGGTAGAAGGACCAGTGCGCCATCATCGGCACGTAGGAGGTCATCATCACGCTCGAATCGCCCCGGAACACCGCGACGTTGTTCATCACCGCGCCGATCAGCATCAGCGCATACGCGGCCCAGGCGATCTTGGGCGTGGCCAGGCGACAGCGCAGCAGCGACGATGAGGCGAAATACAGGACGGCGACCTCGAAGAAGATGATCCAGAAGATCAGCATGTCGATGCCGTGGGCGGTGAGCACCATGTAGAAGGTGTCGGCCGGCAGCCAGTGCACCGCCGGCCAGCGGGTAAGCACCACGCCGATGGCCAGCAGGCCCCCGACGAGCAGTGCCACCACGGCGGTGACGGCGTTCACGATCATGAGTTTCTCGGCCTGGGCTTCGAACTGCAGGCCCGAACGCGGACAGGTACGGTAAGTGGTATTGACGGTCATGGCGTTCCTCGCGTTACTTTACGTAGATGCGACCCACCATCTCGTGGTGGCCAATGCCGCAATATTCATTACACACGACGGAAAAGGTGCCCGACTCGTTCGGCGTGACCTTGATCACGTGCTCGTAGCCCGGCACCACCTGGATGTTGATGTTGGTCGGCTGCAGGGAGAAGCCGTGGTTGTAGTCCATCGAGGTCAGGTGCAATTTGTAGGTCTTGCCTTTTTGTAGCTCGAGAATCGGCCACCAGTTCCAGAGGCGGCCGATCATGTAGACGTCGGCGCCCTCGGGCGGAGCCACGACTGGAATCTTCTGATCGGTCTCGGTGCGCACCGTCCACTTATCCACCACGGCTTGGGCCTGGGCAGAGAATTTCTCCGGGTTGGTCTTGTAGGTTTCGGTAGACAGGTTCTGCTTGCCGTAGACATGCCAAAGCACCATCATGAAAAACAGGATCATGCACCAGACGAAGGAGATGACGATCCATACGGCTTCGAGGCGGTCCAACGGGTGTTTCCACCACAACCGCTCTGCGGGGGGGAGAATTGCGCTCATGGGCTGGCTCCTTTATTTGGCCGTTGGAATGGTCAGGATATCGATGACGCCCCACAGGTTGTACACGATCATGGGGATCATCACGCCTAGAAACAGCAGCAGGAAGGGGCTATCCAGCAGCTGTTGTATGAGCGGAACTTTTTCGTTCTCATCGTCATGGTGGTTCATGGTTTTCTCCCTGGTAAGCTTTTTAGTGGCTCGTATTGTTGTCCGTTGATACCGTCCTGAACATTGATCTAAATCAACCCTGTAAAGAAGACAATGCTGGCTTTTCTTGGTAGCAATAGGAAACCTGGGTTTCCAAGTACGATTTCATGCATACTTTCGCGAGTCCGAGCCATTCACCCTATCCGCAGCAGTCCACACGGCCATTTGTTGCTTTTAAACCATGCCATTTCTTCGAATATCTCTATGACTTCTGTTGATATGGGACCGGAGGCCCGCTCTGTGGCGCGCAGATCCATGCTGCTGCGGCGCCTGGCTTGGGTATGCGCCGTCATGGTGCTCTTGATCATGAGCCTGAGCGCCTACCTCCGCCTGTCCAAGGTGGGTCTGGGCTGCGAGCCTTGGCCGCAGTGCTACGGCCAAGCGCTGCGGGCGGCGGATGCCGCTCCCCCGGCGACCGATGGGGCCACGGCCGCCGCACGCGTGATTCATCGGATAGTTGCCTCGGTAACACTCTTACTGGTGCTGGTGATGGTGATGACTGCCCTGGCCTTGCGCCCCGTCCTGTGGCCCGAGGGTCGCTTGGCGTTGGGGCTGCTGGCGCTGGTGCTGTTTCTGGCCGTGCTCGGACGCTGGACGGCGCAGGCCCGGCTGCCCGCTGTGACGCTGGGCAACCTGCTGGGGGGAATTGCCATGTTTGCCCTCAGTGTGCGCTTAGCCCTGGTAACAGCACGCGGCCCCGCGCCATCTGTGGGCCGGGCACCGCCGATCGCCTGGATCTGGCTGGCCGGCCTGCTGGTGCTGGCGCAGGCAGCCCTGGGTGGACTCGTGAG
>DATJCV010000483.1:0-3110 GCA_035497775.1 Burkholderiaceae bacterium
AGTTCTTCAAGAGCGGCGTCTATCGCGTACGCAAGTCGTCCGAGACCTATCACACCAGCAGTCCGTCGATGGATATTTCCAAGGCTTCGAATTTCGAGCGTGGAATGGCAATTCAGAAAACATACTCCATCATAATCTGCCTATACGCAGGCTTACAAACCGGTATGCGCGGCAATGAAGGCCTTGACCGCCGCCACATCCGCCGCCACATCCGCCGCCATCACTTCGAAACGCTGCGGCAAAGCTTCGATATTCTCGAAACCGGCCGGACGCTCGGCGTCGCGGCCCAGCGCTTCGCGGATGGTTTCGTTGAACTTGGCCGGCAGCGCGGTTTCCAGCACGATCATCGGCACGCCCGGCTTCAGGTGTTCGCGCGCGACCTTGACGCCGTCGGCGGTGTGGGTGTCGATCGTGATGCCGTAGCGCGCTTGCACGTCGCGGATGGTGGCGAGGCGATCGGCATGCGTCGATTTGCCGGAGACGAAGCCGTAGCGTGCGACCAGGGCGAATTCGTCGCCGTCGCTGCCGGGTTTGCCGGACAAGTCGAAGCCGCCGTCGGTTTCCACTTTCTTGAACAGCGCATTGACGCGCGCGGCGTCGCCGCCCAGCAGGTCATAGACGAAGCGCTCGAAATTCGAAGCCTTGGAAATATCCATCGACGGGCTGCTGGTGTGATAGGTCTCGGACGACTTGCGCACGCGATAGACGCCGCTCTTGAAGAACTCGTCGAGCACGTCGTTTTCATTAGTGGCGGCGACCAGCTGGTCGATCGGCAGGCCCATCATGCGGGCGATGTGGCCGGCGCAGATATTGCCGAAGTTCCCCGAGGGCACCGCGAACGAAACTTTCTGCGCGCTGCTGGTGGTGGCGCTCAAGTAGGCGCGGAAGTAGTACACCACCTGTGCCACCACGCGCGCCCAGTTGATCGAGTTCACCGTGCCGATCTTCTGGCGCGTCTTGAATTCGAGGTCGTTGGAAACCGCCTTCACCATGTCCTGGCAATCGTCGAACACGCCCTTGATGGCGAGATTGAAGATGTTCGGATCTTGCAGGCTGAACATCTGCGCGGTCTGGAACGCGCTCATCTTCTTGTGCGGCGACAGCATGAAGACGCGGATGCCGCGCTTGCCGCGCATCGCATACTCCGCCGCGCTGCCGGTGTCGCCCGAAGTGGCGCCGAAGATGTTCAGCTCGGCATGGTGCTGGTCCAGCGTGTATTCGAACAGGTTGCCGAGCAGCTGCATCGCCATGTCCTTGAAGGCCAGGGTCGGGCCATTGGACAGCGCCTGCAATATCAGTTTGCTGCCGTTCGACTCTTCCAGCACACGCAGCGGCGTGATTTGCGCCGCGTCGTCACCGGCGCGCGCGTTGCGGTAGACCTCGGCGGTGTAGGTCTTGTGGGTCAGCGCCTTGAGGTCGGCTTGCGGAATGTCGGTGGCGAAGCGTTGCAGGATTTCGAACGCCAGATCGGCATACGACAGGCCGCGCCAGGCATCCAGTTCGGCGCCGCTGATCTGCGGATAGTGATCAGGCAGATACAGGCCGCCGTCCGGCGCCAAGCCGCCCAGCAGGATTTCGGAAAAAGATTGCGGCGCACACTGGCCACGGGTGGATACGTATTGCATAGAGTCGGGTATCGGATCAGGTCGCACCATGCCCGTCTTGCCAAGCAGGCGAGCCGGCAGCGCGGGCCTAGCGGGAGAGTGAAAAAGGAGGCTTATTATAGCCGCCGCAGCACGCCAGACCGTCGCCACGACCGGCCACCGCACGCCCTGTCGCCGCCATGAGGGGAGCGACAACGTCCGCCAGCGCCGTCAGCAGGCCGGGTAATTCACCGTCATTCCGTGCAGCGCCAGTCCGCCGAGCGAGGTTTCCTTGTATTTGACCTGCATGTCGGCGCCGGTCTGGCGCATGGTCTCGATCACCTGATCCAGGCTGACGTGATGCCGGCCATCACCCTTGATGGCAAGCGACGCCGCCGCAATCGCCTTGACCGCGCCCAGTCCGTTGCGCTCGATACACGGAATCTGCACCAAGCCGCCGATCGGATCACAGGTCAGGCCGAGATTATGTTCGATGCCGATTTCAGCGGCATTTTCGATTTGCCGGTTGTTGCCGCCCAGCGCCGCCGTCAGCCCCGCCGCCGCCATCGAGCAGGCGACGCCAACCTCGCCCTGGCAGCCGATTTCGGCACCGGAGATCGAGGCATTGCGCTTGCACAACATGCCAATCGCCGCTGCCGTCAGCAGGAAGTCGCGCACCCCGGTTATCGGTTCGCGCGGCTGGCAATCCTGCGCGTAATAGCGCAATACCGCCGGTATGATGCCGGCGGCGCCGTTGGTCGGTGCGGTGACCACTCTGCCGCCCGCGGCATTTTCTTCATTGACCGCCATCGCGTACAGGCTGACTCGATGCAACGCATCGTGCGGCAAGGGGCCATTCGACACGCCCGCCACCGCAGACTGTCCCGGCTGCGCTGCTTGCCATAGCGCAGCGGCGCGGCGTCGCACCCGCAAGCCGCCTGGCAACTCGCCGCCGATTTCCAGACCACGCGCAATGCCATCGCGCATCACCTGCCATACCCGGTCGAGAAAAGCGTCCAGTTGCTGCGCGCTAGCCGTTGCCGGGTCATGGGCCTGTTCATTGGCGCGCACCATCGCCGCGATCGACAATCCACTGCGCTCGCCATGGGCCAGCAATTCGTCCATGGTGTCGAACCGGAACGGTAGCGGCGCCTGGCCGGACAACGCCGGCGGCGCTTCGCCTTCGGCACGGATGAAGCCGCCGCCGGTCGAATAAAACACCTGCTGCCGGCTGCAGCCATCGTCATACGTGAGCGAAAAACGCATGCCGTTCGGGTGTTCCGGCAGGCTTTCGCGCTGATGCCAAAGCAGGTCACGCGCGGCGTCGAACGCTACCGCATGCGTGCCGAGCAGGCGGATTTCGCCCGTCTGCGCGACCGCCGCGAGCCGCGCCGGAATGGTCTCCAGCACAACCTCTTGTGGCGTCTCGCCCATCAATCCGAGCAAAATCGCGCGGTCGGTCGCGTGGCCGACGCCGGTCAATGCCAGCGAGCCATACAACTCTGCCTGGACTCGCCGCACCCGGTC
>DATJCV010000484.1:0-3879 GCA_035497775.1 Burkholderiaceae bacterium
CTGGTGCAGGAGCATTTCGACCTGCGCCCGAAAGGCATCGTGCAGATGCTCGACCTGCTGCGGCCGATCTACCTGAAGACCGCCGCCTATGGCCATTTCGGCCGGGAAGAGCCGGAGTTTACCTGGGAGCGCACCGACAAAGCGGCGACGCTGAGGGCTGCGGCCGGATTCTGATCCGGCCAGCGGCATCGGCCGCATGCGCCGGTGCCGCTGCGCTATTGGTCGGCCGGATGTTCGTGCTGTGCGCTGCGCCCGGCTTCCGGCGTGGCGTTCGCGGGCGTACACGACTTGCGGCAGTTTGCTTGTCGCAGCAACACCCAGTCCGCCTGCGGCTCCTGCTCGCGCAGTGCCGCCGCATGTGGTTCCGGCACACGGGCATCGAGCAGATACAAGCACCAGTCGGCACCTTCGATCGTCAAGCGGGTCGGCTGTGCGTGCACTGAATCCGCAGCCACGTCCGTACTCGTGCCCGTACCCGGAACGGCGTTCAAGACCAGACGCCGCTCAGCGCGCACAACCCACCACTGTTTTTGTTTCAGTTGCAGTTGCCAGCCACCCGGTAGTTCGCTGCCGGGGCGACTGCCGCGTGCCATGACCAGCCAGGCCTGCGGTTCGCCGGAACGGGTGAATTCGATCCGGCTCACCGGACCGGCCGGCAGCAGCCGCGATTCGCCCTGAACCTGTTGTGGTTCGAAATGCTGCGGCAAGGGCGCCAGCCACGGCTGGATCCGGATCGTGCGGCCATCCGGCAGCGGTAGCAGCAGGCGCTGGCCATCCAACCTGGGCTGGACGTTTTTGGCCAGCAGCGGTTCAGTCGTGCGCAAGCCGTCGATGTATAACCCGGCCGCGTGCCCCGATTCCGGAGTGCTGACCAGCCACAAGACCAGCAGGACGGCACCCACCGCACGAAGCGTGGGGCGGCCGGGGCGAATGGACGGAATCGGATTCATGCGCGGCTCCTGCCGGGGATGTTCCCCGGAACGATACACAGCGTAAATCGCAGGTTTTTTGGATTCGTCAATGGTGTTTTGAAATGGGCAGCGTTTCGGTGATCCACTGGCGCGGATGGCGCTGAACCGGAGATCGATCCGAAGTGCGCGATGTTTTGTTGAAAGTCTTCAGGGCGGCGCCGTTGTTGCTGCCGCTGTAGTAGCGCGAAAACGGCAACACCAGATTGTCCCAATCGTTGAAGTCGGTCAGCTCCTTGTTGAGCGGGCAGTCGGCAGGGGCGGCATAGTTGCTGGGATTCAGGCATCGCGTGTAGGTTCCGGCATCTTGCGCGCCATTGTGGTTCCAGTCGGCGTAGGCGCCGGGGTCGCTGCCGCGCCCGATGTTGAAACCTTCGTCCAGGCTGGACGGGTTCAGCGGCTGGCTGCTGCCGTTCGAATAATCCAGCTTGAAGTTCGCGGTGCAGGGTGAGTTGGTAATGGTGGTTACGCCGGCTGGATTGCCACCGGGTCGATCGCATTTGACGTATTTCAGCGCGCCCTGGGTTTGCAGCAGATAGCGGTCGGCGGCCGTGCCGTCCGAAAAAGAAGCGCCGATGCCGGTCATCTGGTGCAGGTAATTCATGATGCTGACGTAGTTCGGCTTGTAATTGGTGTACAGGTCGTCGCCGCCATGACCTAGACCAAGGTTGTGGCCGAACTCGTGCATCAGGGTCGAAGCCTGGGTGTTGATCAGTTCATATTCTTGGGCCGGCGTGTCGGTCGAGAAATTGGCGGTGCCGCCGTTCGTGCTCATGTTGCCGAGGGTGACGATGAAATCGTTGCCGTACAGCTCGGCAATCCCGGAGGAACCGGCAGATCCATCCGGCTGCTGCGAGTTGCCGAAGACCGCGTAGTGGAAAAACAGCCGTCTGCGAATGTCGAAGCCGGTGCTCTTGTGATCGTAAATAGTGGCGCAATTGGGCGGCGGATCTGACCAGCCCCAAGGATCGAACTTGGAGGGAACGCTCAGGCAAGGGTGAAACGGGACTTCCCGACCGCCGCCGAGGTTGAAATCAGCCGGACTGAACTGGGCTGAATACAGGGAGCCGGTGTCAATGTGCAAGGCATAGGGCTTGCCGCTGGTCGAGCTGTGGGCAAAGGCATTGACTACTTTTTGCAAGGCTTCCTTGCGTGGCCTAAGCATCGGGTCGTGGCGGCCGTCGCCGGGGTCGGACATGAAGTCGATTTGCAGAAAAATGTCGCGCTGGCCGGGGCGTGCACCCATGGCGTACAGATCGATGCCGCCATAGGTGCCGCCCGGCTGCTTGGCGCTGTCGGGAATGCCGTCGCCGTCCGAATCGACCACGCCGGCGGCGACGTCGTTACGGCCGGCCGGTGTGGCGAAGTTGACCAGGTTCCAGTCGCTGGCACGCCGGCGGTTGCCGCTAATCGAGCCATTGGGCATCGGCCGCACGATCGAACGGCCATAGGCGAGCTGGCCGGATGGCAGCGCCGGCACATTGGAACCGCTCCACGCAGCCGCCGTCAGCGGCGCCACCGTGCTGTTACCGAAACGGACGAAGTCGGCGCTGGTGCCGCCCCGGACCAGTTCGACGAAGCCATCGCTGCCCCAATAGGGGCTGATGTAGTTATCGTGCACATAGACGATCTGCTGGCTGTTCTTGGACCAACTGGTGACCTTGGCTGCCGCTGCCACCACCAGCAGGCCGTGCCCTGGCACCGTCACCTCGGGCAGGGAAAACGTTTTCGGCTGGGCGGGATCAAGGATCGCGGTTCCGTCGCTGGCACCGGTGCGGAATTGGTAGCCGGCCAGGTTGACCGGATGATCGGTCGGGTTATATACCTCGAACCAGGCCGAATCGTCGGCGGCGGCATTACTGGACACTTCGGAAATCAGCAAGCTTGGCGTCTCGCCAACGCCATTGCCGCCACCGCAGGCCGCGACGGCGAGCGTGAGGGCCAAGGTACTGGCTAATTTTCGGAAAGTGGAAATTGGTGTTGCTTGGTTCGGCGCTTGCATGTCTCTTTTTCAGCAGGTTGGCAGTTGAACAAGCGCCGCAGTGTATTGATGAGCCATATTGCCGGCAAGAACATTGTTTGCTATTTCCATAAATACCTATTCGCAGTAGGGGTATTTGCAACAGCTAGAATTCGCGTCAAATATCTGCGCTATAATTCCGCCCTCCAAGGAGCGTTGCAGCACGGTTTCACCGGATCGTGTCAGGCTTGGAATTTCACCGCAACGGCGCTCACGTCACTTTTTTCTCATTGAAAGGAGCGCGTGATGAGCGCCGCTATCGCAACCCCGTCGAAATCCGCTGTATCCCCCACTTCCTCCGACTTTCTGGTCGCCGATCTGAATCTGGCCGACTGGGGCCGCAAGGAAATCCGTATCGCCGAAACCGAAATGCCGGGCCTGATGGCGATCCGCGAGGAATTCGCTGCCAGCCAGCCGTTGAAGGGCGCGCGCATCGCCGGTTCGCTGCACATGACGATCCAGACCGCGGTGCTGATCCAGACGCTGGAGGCACTGGGTGCCCAAGTGCGCTGGGCCTCCTGCAACATCTATTCGACCCAGGACGAGGCGGCCGCCGCGATCGCGGTCGGGCCGGACGGAACCCCGGACCAGCCCGCCGGCGTCCCGGTGTTCGCCTGGAAGGGCGAGACGCTGGAGGAGTACTGGTGGTGCACCGACCAGGCCCTGCAGTGGCCGGACGGTGGCGGCCCCAACATGATCCTCGACGACGGCGGCGACGTGACGATGCTCGTCCACAAGGGCGTCGAGTACGAGAAGGCCGGCGCCGTGCCGGACCCCTCGACCACCGAGAACGAGGAGTTCAAGGTCGTCCTCGCCACGCTGCAGCGCTCGCTCGAGGCCGACAACCAGCGCTTCACCCGCCTCGCGGCCGACATCAAGGGCGTCACCGAG
>DATJCV010000485.1:0-2812 GCA_035497775.1 Burkholderiaceae bacterium
CGATTCGACGTACACCGAGTCAACGATCTGAGTTGGATAGGAGCGGGGTGGAGTTGACAAATCTTCTAATGTCATTTGTTCGGCGCGCAGTTGGCTTACCTGCCGTTCAACGTTGGCTAATTCAGTGACAACGATGAGGCGTGATGCCAACTCTATTTTGGAGCCCTGCCGGACGGCGTCGTCCACCATCTTCTTCAGCCTGGCTCGCTCGGTATCGGCGCTTGTCAGTTGTGCGGTAACGTCCTTCAGCCGAAGCGTGATGCGCTGGATTTCCGGGCCCACCATTTTATTGTGTGTGGTGATCAGTGCTTGCGCGATAGCGGTGGCGCTGCTGCGCGCTTGGTCAGGAGAATAGCCGGAGACGCCGATCTGAATGAAGTTGGTATTTTTTACCAGCGTCGGCTTCAGTGTGCGCCGAAATAGGTTGGCTTGGCGCTGATCCGGTTGGCTGGTGGAAGTCCCCAAACTGGCCAGCGCAATCTCGATCAGCTCACGTTGCTTCAGGCGGGCAACGGCTTGTTCTGGCTGCTCAATTCTGGTCATGTTTTTCATGGCGTCCGGCGTAATACCTAGCATAGACGCGCCGAACGGCGCGCGCCCAATTTCAACCGTTACTGATGCGCTCCACTGGTTCGGCAAGTAGACGAACAGCGCCGCGCCACAGAGCAACGCCAGTGCCACGGTAGTGGCCAAGGTACGCCAGTGGCGCAACGTGAAATCGATGATCTGTGAGAGATCGATTGCATCATCTTCGGAAGCAGCAGCCAGTTCGGGGCGCTGCGTTTGGAGTTTGTTGGACGAGATAACAGATAGATCGGACATGGCGTTTCATCAGGAGTGGAATTGGCGGCTGCAAGCTGCTGCGGGGCCGCATTATCCCCTAAATGTTGCCATAAGCCACTTTGTTCTGCCGAGGCAATCCTGCTTCAGGTAGCGCCCTCAAACTGCGCATAGCCGCGCGCGCGCAAGGCGCAAGCCGGACATGTGCCGCAACCGTAGCCCCAGTCATGCAGGGTGCCGCGCTCGCCCAGGTAGCAGGTATGCGTGTCTTCGCGGATCAGGTCGATCAGCGGCGCACCACCCAAGTCGTACGCCAACTCCCAAGTGGCGGCCTTATCCAGCCACATCAGCGGCGTTTCCAGTTTCAGGCGCGTGGCCATGCCAAGGTTGAGGGCGACTTGCAGCGCCTTCATCGTGTCGTCGCGGCAATCCGGATAGCCGGAAAAATCGGTTTCGCACATGCCGCCGACCAGGACATCGAGGCCGCGGCGGTAGGCGACGGTGGCGGCGACCGTCATGAACAGCAGGTTGCGCCCCGGGACGAAGGTATTCGGCAAGCCGTTTTCCTGCATCACGATTTCGATTTCCTGGGTCATCGCGGTGTCGGAAATCTGGGCGATCAGCGACAGGTCGATCAGGTGGTCGTCGCTCAGCCGCTCGGCCCAACCGGGCACCAGCGCACTCAGCTTGTCCCGCAGCAACGGTCGCACCGAGAGTTCGATTGCATGGCGCTGGCCATAATCGAAGCCGATGGTTTCGACGTGGGCGTAGCGCGACAAGGCCCAGGCCAGGCAGGTGGTGGAATCCTGGCCGCCGCTGAAAAGCACCAGCGCGCGGCTGGTGGAAATGCTTGGTTTCATCCTGGTTTTTCCGATACTGATGCCCGTATTTTCAAAGCTGCTTGAGTTCCGCCAGAAAGCTGCCTATTTTTTGACATACTCTCGGCTTCATCGCGCCAGGTAGCTTTTTCACGGTTTGCGGTAGTCCTGCAGCGTCTGTTCGATGTATTCGCCGTCGGCATCGGTGAAACGCAGCTTGACCGGATACCATTCGAGTCCCGGTGCCAGCCACAAGTCGAGCTTCTGGCTTTGAGCGTCGGGTGGCGGCGCGCGCACGAGGTGCAGCGTGGCCAGATCGCCAGTCGGCGTGCGGATTTTTTCCGGGCCAATCACCTTGAAGGTCCAGCGTTCGGCATCGCGCTGGCCGGCGACGAAGAATGCCCATTCGGAGGCGCGCGTGAATTTTTTGGGCATGGCGCGCGCAATCGCCACCAGTTGCCAGGTAATGCTGGTGCGATCCTGCTCGCCGCCCGTCAGCGGGTAGCTGAGATCCGATTGCGCGAAGGTGATGCTCCTGGCGGCGCGGTCAAACGTGGTGCTGGTGGGATCTTTGCGAAAGCGCTTTTCGGTAAAGCGGGCCGGCGCCAAGCCGTAGGCGTCGATCGTGCCTTCGCTTTTGGCGTCGAGGATTTTTCCTACCAGCATGGCGCGCGTTTCCGCGGTCACGCTATAGCTCTGAGGGGTATGGCGCCATTGCACCAGGGCACTACCCTGGATTTGCAACCCGCTTTGGCGCGCATCGATCACGTAGTTGAGATCGACCGAGGGCGGCAAGTCGAACTTGCGCTTGAGTGTGGGGTGCTGCTCGTTGTCAATCGCGGCCAAGCTGGGCAGGGTCATCAGCAATAAGGCGGCGCTGCCGCTCTGTAACAATAAACGACGCATCAATTCATCCATTCGTGGCTGGGCGCCGGGTTGCCGGCCGCCGCTGGCGGATCGTCCCTGGCTGGCGGCGGTGGTTGCTTGATATTCGATAGCAGCAGATCAAGGTAGTCGCCGCTGGTTTCGGTATAGCGCAACTTTACCGGATACCACTGCTGTTCGGGCGCCAGCCAGATGTCGATCTTCTGGTCATAGGACCCTGGACGCGGCGCCCGCACTATATGCCAGGCGGGGGTCGGCTGGCCATCGATCTCGATGTGCTCCTGGCCGATCACATGGATGCGCCAGGTTTCGGCGTCGCGTACGCCGGC
>DATJCV010000486.1:0-1523 GCA_035497775.1 Burkholderiaceae bacterium
GATCTCGTAGCGCAGCTTGAATAAGGCTGCGCCTAATTGACTGGTGATCTACAACTAGGTGTGCAGCTCACCTCTTGCCAATACGGTCGAACTACCAGGAATCAAATCATATACTCCCTAATTGATCGGTAAATTGCTTACATGAAATGGAGATATGTACAACATACTCCTGTCTGGCTTGATGAGCTGTTACCCTTAGAGAGGCGCAAAAAATTTTAATTTGTCGGCGTTGCGAAAGCGGAGATCCATGGTGCGGGTTGCTCCACACGGACTCTTGCTTGAGCGGGGATGACGAAATTGGCGCCATCTGAGATAGGTAGCTGATCAGATTTTTATAAGCCTGTCGTAGTTAGCTGTTGAAAAAGCCGTTCGCCGTCAAAAGTCATTTAGAGCGTCTAACAAAATCGAATAATCGCTGTCCAACCCTCTTTCCCAGTTGTTCCGTGGAGAGACATGATGGCCCGCGAACTGGTTGATGATGAACTATGGGAAATCGTCCGCCCCTTGCTGCCGCCGCTACCGTCGCACAAGACGCCGGCTGGCCGCAAGCGCCTGGACGAACGGCGCGTGTTCACCGGCATCCTCTTCATTCTGCAATCCGGCCTGCCTTGGGAAATGCTGCCCCGGGAAATGGGCTGCGGCTCCGGCATGACGTGCTGGCGCCGTGCACGCGACTGGCAGAAAGCCGGGGTCTGGGACCAGCTGCACCGCGTCCTGCTGGCCAAGTTGCGCCACGCCGACCGGCTCGACTTCTCGCGCGTGATCGCCGACAGTTCGTCGGTGCGCGCGGTACATGGGGGAAAAAAACTGGCCCCAACCCGACAGATCGGCGCAAGGCGGGCAGCAAGCACCACCTCGTCGTCGATGGCAACGGCACGCCGCTGAACGTCATCCTGACCGGCGCCAATCGGCACGATTCGACGCAGTTCATGCCGCTGCTCGACGGGATGCCGCCGATTGCAGGCCGGCGTGGCCGACCACTGATCAAGCCGCAGCGCGTGCAAGCCGATCGCGGTTACGACTGCGAACGGTATCGTCGCATCCTGCGGCAACGCCGCATCACGCCGCAGATCGGCAAGCGCCTCACGGGCCACGGTAGCCATCTCGGCATGACGCGCTGGGTGGTTGAGCGCACGTTCGCCTGGCTGCACCAGTTCCGCCGACTGCGGGTGCGCTATGAACGTCGCGCAGATATGCATGAAGGATTTCTCCGCTTGGGCTGCGCGATCATTTGCTGGCGAACGCTGCGCAAGGCATTGCGTGATCCATTTCCATTTTGTTAGGCACTCTTAGCCTACGCAATACACGAGAGCCAACTGGCACGGCATGGCGGCTTGGATGGCCTGCGCGATAAAAACGCAGTGGAATCGGCCTTGGCGCGGCCGTTGCAACTGGAACTGTATGGCGATCCAAAACCGGATGCGGCCGACCTGGCCGCCGCATACGCCTTTGGCGTGGCACACAATCATGGCTTCAGCGACGGCAACAAACGGACGGCCTGGGTGGTTGCGCGCGTTTTTTTG
>DATJCV010000487.1:0-5603 GCA_035497775.1 Burkholderiaceae bacterium
GCCATCGGCAATAACACGCTGGACCAAGCAAGCGCCGGCACCATGGCCAATGCCAGGCTGAGTGCCAACGCTGGCGTGATTCCCGGCAACGGTGTGGCGGGCTCGTCTCTGACGATCCAGGGCAATGGCGCCAGCAGCGGCGCGATTACCCTCGCCGCCAACGCTTCCGGCAAAACCATTGCCGACCAGATCAATGCCGCCTCCGGCAATACCGGCGTCACCGCCACCGCGCTGACCACCGCCACGCTGGAGACCTTTACCGCCGGCACCGTGAAGCTGACGCTGCAAGGCGCGCCAAAGTCCGACGGCACAACCGCCAACCCCGTCACCGTCAGCGCCACGCTGGCAACGGCGAATGATCTCGGCGCGCTGACCAAGGCGATCAACGACCAGACCGGCACCACCGGCATTACTGCCGTGGCCGACCTGACCAAGGGCACGATTTCGCTGACGCAAACGCAAGGCTACGATATCGGCGTGACGAACGTTGCCGGCGCGACCGGCGTCAAGATGACCGGCGCAGCGGCTGCCGATGGCGGCACTGGAACCGCCGTCACCTTGACCGCCAACGCCACCGCCACCGACTCGGCCGTGGTCGGCGCCAAAATCACCTTGAACTCGTCCTCGGCCTTCACTGCGGCCGGCGACGTCAGCGTGCAGAAGGCCGCCAGCATGAGCAGCACACTGAAATCGGTGGCTTCGATTGACATCACCGCGACCACCAACGGCGTGCCGAGCGGCGCCAACAACGCGCTGCAAATCATCGACTCGGCGCTGGCCAACATCAGCTCCTCGCGCGCGTCGCTGGGTGCGGTGCAGAATCGCTTCACCACCACCATCAGCAGCCTGCAAGCGACGTCGGAAAACCTGAGCAACGCCCGCAGCCGGATTCTGGACACCGACTTCGCCGCGGAAACCGCCAACCTGACGCGCGGCCAGATCCTGCAACAAGCCGGTACCGCGATGCTGGCGCAAGCCAACTCGCTGCCGAACGGCGTCCTGGCCCTGCTGCGCGGCTAATCCGCAAGCGGCTGGAGAGGCAGGCCCCGGCTGAAAATTTTCAGCCGGGGCATTTTCATCAAGGGAGATGATCGTGGATATTCGAGCCAACCTGAATATCGAGTCCGGACCCAAAATCATGGACAAAAGCCAGTTGCGCCCGGAAGCCCCGGCCGCCACCCGGCCCGTGGCCGACACCCTGCAGCCGCTCACCGCTGTGCATCAAGCCGCCGCGACTACCAACGCCGGCGTTCTGGATGAGGCAGTCAAGAACATCAACAACACAATCCGCGCGTTGTCGCAAAATCTTGAATTTTCGATCGATGGCGACAGCAACCGCACCGTGGTCAAGGTAGTGGACCAGCAGACCAAGGAAATAATCCGGCAGATGCCTTCGGCCGAAGCGCTCGAAATCGCCAGGGCGCTGGATCGGGTGCAAGGCCTGCTGATCCGCCAAAAGGCGTAACGCGCACGATCAGACGGGTATTTGCCCTTCTCTCGGGGGCTTTGCGGCGCCGCATTTGCCTTACATTATTGTTTTCCTCAGGAGATGCATGTGGCTATTTCCTCTCTCGGCGTCGGCTCGAACCTGGATCTGAATTCGATCATCACCCAGTTGATGGCAATCGAAAGCCAGCCCTTGAAGTCGCTGGCGGTCAAAGAAGCGAGCTATCAGGCCAAGCTGTCGGCATACGGCGGCCTTTCCGGCGCGTTGTCGTCCTTTCAAGGCGCGCTGGCCGGATTGAGTGACCTCTCCAAGTTTCAGCAGCTCACCGCCAGCAGCAGCGAAGCCACCGTCGCCACCGCAGCGGCGACCAGCAAGGCGGTGGCCGGCAGTTACAACATCAACCTGACTCAGTTGGCGCAGGCGCAGTCGCTGGCCAGCGCCGGCGTTGCCTCCGCCAGCGCCCCGATCGGCGATGGCGCACCGGTCACCCTGACCTTTCGGTTCGGCACCATCAGCGGCGGTACGCTTGGCAGCGACGGCCGGTATGCCGGCGCGGCCTTTACCGAAAACCCCGACGTGACTGCCGCCAGCATCACGATCGACAGCAGCAATAATTCGCTGCAGGGCATCCGCGACGCGATCAACAAGGCCAACCTGGGCGTGACCGCCACCATCGTTGCCGACGGCAGTGCGGAACCCAATCGGCTGGTCTTGACTTCGAACAAGACCGGCGTCGCCTCCAGCATGAAAATCAGCGTCGATAGCGTTCCGGTGGATGGAGAAACGAGCAGCGACACCGCACTGAAGGATTTGCTGGCCTACGATCCCGCCGGCAGCGGCACGCAAAAACTGACGCAAACCAGCGCCGCGCAAAACACGCTGCTGACCCTGAACGGCATCGCCGTCACCAGCGCCACCAATACCATCACCGGTGCAATCGACGGCGTGACGCTAACCGCAAGCAAGGTCGGCACCACCACGATCTCAATTGCGCGCGACACCAGCAGCACCCAGAAAAATGTCAGCGCCTTCGTCAAATCGTATAACGAACTGACCGCGACGCTCAAATCCCTGACGGCCTACAACGCCGACACCAAGATCGGCGGCCCGCTGCTGGGCGATTCGACCGTGCGCGCGATCCAGAACGAGTTGAGCAAGATGATCACCTCGCCGGCGACGGGGCTGAGCGGCAGCCTGACCAACTTGCCGCAAATCGGCGTCTCGCTGCAGAAAGACGGCACGCTGGCGCTCGATTCGGCCAAGCTGCAAAAGGCGATGGACAATAATTTCAACGACATCGGCAAGCTGTTCGCGGTCACCGGCACCGCGTCGGACAGCCTGATCAGTTACGCCGGCTCAACCCTGGCGACCAAGGCCGGCAGCAACGCGATCAACATCAGCGTGCTGGCGACCAAGGGGCAACTGGTCGGCTCGACGGCCGCCAACACCGCCATCACGGCCGGGGTTAACGACGAACTGACGCTGATCATCGACGGCATCACGTCCACCATCAAGCTGAGCACCGGCAACTACACGCCGGCCAAGCTGGCGGCGCACTTGCAGGCGACGATTAATGGTGACACGGCATTTTCCAAGGAGAGCGTGGCGGTCGAAGTCAGCGCAGACAGTAATGGCGTCTTGACCCTGACTTCCAACCGCTATGGCACCGCCTCCAAGGTGGCGGTCAGCGGCAACGGCGCAGAAAGTTTGTTGGGTGTGGAGCCGATGGCCACCACCGGCGTCGATGTCGCCGGCACCATCAACGGTGTCGCCGCCGCCGGCGCCGGCCAGTTCCTGACGGCCGGTGCCGGCAGCAACGCCGCGGGGCTGAAGATCCAGATCACCGGCGGCAGCCCGGGCGATCGCGGCACGCTGGATTTTTCACAGGGCTATGCCTCGCAACTGAGCAAACTGATCGATGGCTTCCTGGGAAGCGACGGCTTGATCTCCAGCCGCACCGACGGCTTGAACCGCGGCATCAAGGACGTCGGCAAGAGCCGCGACGCGGTCAATCTGCGCCTGACCAACATCGAGGCGCAGTACCGCAAGCAATTTACTGCGCTCGACGTGATGATTTCGAACATGACGTCGACCAGCAACTACCTGACTCAGCAGTTGGCAGCACTGGCCAACCTCAACAAACAATAAGCGGAGAAAACACATGTTCGGATCTGCCAGAAACGGTGCCAACGCCTACGCCAAGGTCGGGGTTGAAACGGGGGTGGCCTCCGCCAGCCCGCACAAGCTGATCGTGATGCTGTTCGACGGCGCGCTGCTGTCGGTCGCGACTGCCGCGCAAAAAATGAAGGACGGCGATATCCCCGGCAAGGGCCAGGCGATTTCCAAAGCCATCGCCATCATTGACAGCGGCCTGCGCGCCAGCCTGAACAAGGAAGCCGGCGGCGAGATTGCCGTCAGCCTGGATGCGCTGTACGACTACATGGGGCGCCGGCTGCTGGCCGCGAACATCGAAAACCAGCCGGCGATGCTGGATGAGGTACGCGGCCTGCTGGCCGACCTGAAAGGCGCGTGGGAAGCGATTGGCGAGCCCGTGAATCCGGTTCCGCCAATACCGGCGGCAGCGCCGAAAATGCCGGCCTACGACGCGCTGGCGCCGCGTATGTCCAACTTGGTGAGGGCCTGAACAAATGAATAGCCAGGAAGTCATTTCCCTCTACGAAACCGTCGCCGGCATCAGCGCGCAGATGCTGGCAGCGGCCCGCAACGGCGACTGGGATCAGTTGGTGGCGCTGGAAAACCATTGCAGCCATCATGTGCAGCGATTGCAAAACGGCGAGGCGCCGGAAGCGCTGACCGGCACGGTGCGCCAGCGCAAGGTCCAGATCATCCAGAAAATTTTGGCCGATGATCGCGAAATCCGTAACATCACCGAGCCGTGGATGCATCAATTGTCCGCGCTGATGAAGAACGCCGGCACCGAACGCAAGCTAAGCCAGGCGTACGGGACGCAGCAAGTGAGCTGAGCATGTTGCCACGGGCCGACCTGTCCAGCATTCGACCCGTACTTGCGATCGATGCGCCGAGCGCGGTCGTCACGATTGCCGACGCCAAACACGAAGCCGTCGGCCGCCTGGCGCAGATCGCGCTGGGACAGCAGGTGCAAGCCAAGGTGCTGTCGGCGCTGGAGGATGGCACGTTCCTGGTGCGGGTGGCGGGTGCTACCGCGCGCATGAACCTGCCGGTGGACGCCAAGGTGGGGCAGTCGCTGCTGCTGACGCTGACCAGTACCACACCGCGGCCAACCTTCCTGCTGGGCAACGACGCCAATCCCGCCGCCACCGCGAACGTCAGCGCCACCGGCCGCCTGATCGACCATCTGCTGCAAAGCGCGCGGCAAGGCAATGCCCCGGCCACCTTGCAGGGCAGCGCGCCGCTGCTGAAGGCGCCGCCCACGGCATCGACTCCATTGCCGCAGCCAGCTCAAATGGCCAGCGTGCTGCGCGAGGCGGTGGTGTACAGCGGATTATTCTATGAATCCCATGTGGCTCAATGGGCCGCCGGCACCCGCAGCCTGGCGCAATTGCTGCGCGAGCCGCAAGCGCAGGACTTCATGCTGCCGGACGCCAAGCTGCCCGGCGCGGCACGGGCGGAGGCGGCTCCTTCACAGCAACTGATTCCGCTGCAACTGGATACGCTGGAAAATCAGCGCGTGCTATGGCGCGGCGAACTGTGGCCCGGGCAGCCGCTGGAATGGGAAATCAGCAAGGACGCGCCGCAAGGCGGCGATCCCGCGGCGGCCGAAGCCGAGCCGTCCTGGCACAGCGTGGTGTGCTTCGAGCTGCCGCTCCTGGGCAAGGTGAGTGGAGCAATCCGGCTGGTCGGCCAGCGGCTGCACATGCAGTTGCGCACCGAGACCGAAGCCGCCGCCCTCGCCTTGCGCGCGCATGGCGCCGAATTGTCGGATGCATTGAGCGCCGCCGGCTCGCCCCTCGACTCCCTGACGGTGAAACGCGATGCCGCCGAACCATGAATCGCCGCCGGCCGTACCGCCCAGCGCAGTCGCGCTAGCCTACCAAAACGGCGACGGCGCGCCGAAAGTGGTGGCCAAGGGGCGCGGCTTGCTAGCCGAACAAATCATTGCGCGCGCCCGCGAGCACGACGTGTTCGTCCATGAATCGAAGGAACTGGTGGCGCT
>DATJCV010000488.1:0-2254 GCA_035497775.1 Burkholderiaceae bacterium
GCCAGCACCGGTAGCGGATTGTCCCAATGCGTCCAGTGGCCGTCCGGGCAAGCCAGCCGTAGCTTGCCGGCCTCGCCCACATCCGGCCGCTGGACCAGCGGCGCCGCACACATCGGACAATAACGATAAGTCATCGATTAACGCAGGATCAACTGCGGACAGGAAACGACCCTCGGGCTCAATGTGTGACGCGGGTAGAACGTCCGCTCGAAAGCAGGCGTACACGATCACCAACCCGGAATGCCTCATCGGCGTCCTGAGTCACTGCGCGCAAGCCGCCGCTATCCAGCCGCACCGTGATTTCCAGTCCCGGTCGCTGCGTCAAATTTGATTCTACATGGCTGCCGGCGATGCCGCCCACCACTGCGCCGACAATGCCAGCGGCGATCGCGCCCGTGCCGCCGCCAATATTGGAACCGGCGGCAATACCGCCGAGCGCACCGCCAGCCACCGTACCGACGCCGCTCTGGCCCTTGTCGATGGTGACCTGGCGCACTGATTCGACCACGCCCATGCGAACACTCTGCTCCTGGCCTGCTTGGCGGCTGCTATAGACATTGCCGGAATTCGGTGTGACCGCACAACCGGTCAATGCAACAAACATCAGGATATAAAGTGGCTGCTTCATTTCAACTCCTAATCAGTGTCCTTGCGTCAACGGCGCAGACAAAAAGAAAGGAGTGTAGCAAGCCTGCCGCGGCGGCGGCACCGGTTTTCCTGCAGCCATCAGGCGAGGCGTATATTTCTCTTTTCCTGTTTCTCTTTTCTGCATGCACCCAAGTCAAGTGGTGTGGCTCGCCCGAAACGGCAGGCGAGCGGCAACCGAATGAGCTGAGTCGTGGCGAATGCAGTGAGGGCGGCGTCGACAGATTCGTATAGCGCCTGCACGTAGCAAGGAGTATGTTTCACAAATCTCCATTCAATGCTCGTAATCTGACCGAGCCAAATGGAGTATATGGATTTATCAATGCCGGCATGAGCTACAGGAAAGCAAAGGAAGACGGCTGGCGGGCGCCCGAAGACGAGTTTGAAAATTGAGATTACAAGCTTTTCCGCAGCAAAATATTAACATTTTATGTTAACATAACGCACATATTTACTGCCCCGTGACCGTGAAAGCGCAAGCATGATAGCGATTCAAGAAGCCTGGAAAGCCGGCCTTTTCCGGCGTGAGCACTGGTTGCCGAATATCGTCTCGGGGGTGGTGGTCGGTGTGGTAGCGCTGCCGCTGGCGATGGCGTTCGCGATCGCCTCGGGCGTCAAGCCGGAACAAGGCATCTACACCGCCATCATCGGCGGCCTGCTGGTGTCGCTGTTCGGCGGCAGCCGGGTGCAGATTGCCGGTCCGACCGGCGCCTTCATCGTGATTCTGGCGGGCGTCACCGCCAAGTACGGCGTCGATGGCCTACAGATCGCCACCCTGATGGCCGGTGTCATCCTGGTTTTTCTCGGAGTAGCGCGACTCGGCGTCGTCATCAAATTCATTCCGGACCCGGTCATCGTCGGCTTCACCGCCGGCATCGGCGTCATCATCTGGGTCAGCCAGTGGAAGGATTTTTTCGGCTTGCCGGCAGTGATTGGCGATCACTTTCATCAAAAATTCTGGCATCTGCTACAGGCCCTGCCGCAGCTGCACATCGCCACCACCGTACTGGCGCTGGCCAGCCTGCTGCTGGTGATTTTTTCCAACCGCATCCGCGGCTTGCAGCGCGTGCCGGGGCCGCTGGTCGGCATGGTCGTCGCCACCGTCATCCAGTCGATTTTCCAGTTCCAGGGCGTCACCACGATCGGCAGCGCATTTGGCGGCATCCCGCTGGGATTGCCCAGCTTCACCCTGCCGAGCATCACGCTGGCGCAAGCCCTCGAACTGATCGGCCCGGCTTTTGCCATCGCCATGCTGGGCGCCATCGAATCGCTGCTGTCGGCGGTCGTCTCGGACGGCATGGCCGGCACCAAGCATGACTCGGATCAGGAACTGATCGGCCAGGGCATCGCCAACATCGCGGCGCCGATGTTCGGCGGCTTTGCCGCCACCGGCGCCATTGCCCGCACCGCCACCAATATCCGCAACGGCGGCACCAGCCCGCTGGCCGGAATCGCCCACTCGGTCACGCTGCTCCTGATCATCCTGCTGCTGGCGCCGCTGGCGGCGAATATCCCGCTGGCGGCACTGGCGGCGATCCTGTTCGTGGTCGCCTATAACATGAGCGACCTCAAGCACTTCAGCCGCATGGTCAAGCGCGCGCCGCGCGCC
>DATJCV010000489.1:0-2368 GCA_035497775.1 Burkholderiaceae bacterium
GTGGTGCTGATCGTCGAACTGCTCAATTCGGCGATCGAGGCGGCGGTCGATCGCATCTCGCTGGAGCGCCACCCCTTGTCGAAGGCAGCCAAGGATTTTGGCAGTGCGGCGGTGATGCTGAGCCTTGCCTTGGCGCTGGCCACCTGGGCCGTAATCTTGCTGCCGCTGTTGGGCTCCTGAAATACAGGCAGAATGCGCGCATTGTTGGCCGGTAGCAACGATAGTAAGATGACGGCTGCCAATTACTTTCCAAGCGCCACCGTCATGAAAAATTTTTCCATCAACCGCAACAAATTGCACGCGACGCTGGCGATGCTCACCTCGGCCGCGATCAGCATCGCGCTGATCGCGGCGGCAGTGCAGGCGCTGAATTCCTGATCCTGCGCGCCGAATCGGGTCGGCGCCATCACGGCCACGGCATCGGGTTCATGTCGATATACTGATCCGAATCGTCTCCTTTGGATGGTGGCCCTTGATTGCCGGCATCCAGCTTGGCGCCAAGAATAGTGCTGATTTCTCGGCGTGACTCGGCAAAGTCCGATTCCATCAATGGAAAATTCGGATATGGCCATTCGCTAATCGCCCAGCGCGTTAACTCTTCAAAGCGCTGCGTCAAGCCATCCGCAAATTTCTCGGCAGCATCTTTATCCGTCATGGCAATTCTCCCGCTTCATTGAAGACGCATGGGGCGCCGCGCCCCTAATCCAGTTCGACGCCTCGAGCATTCCTACGTTCTTTGTAGCCCTCCTGAACCATGTGTTTTTCACTTTTTAGTCGATGGCTGGTGCATACAGCGACACAGTTCGTTTCTGTTTTTTGCCATCGTCAGGATGGGGTGGGTGCCAGCTAGCGGATGCTGGCGGTTGGCTCGCTGCGCCGGATACACGCAGTCGGTTTGGCGTATGTGCGGAGCGTCCGCATCCCTGACCCCTGAACGCCGTATCAGGGTCGGCTCATTATTTTTTATGTCAATGCGACATCAAAACTGGCAGCGTCATGGATTCGAGGATCGTGCGCGATGCGCCGCCCAGGACGATTTCGCGAAGACGCGAGTGACCGTAGCATCCCATTACCAGCATGTCGGAACCCAGGTCCGCCGCACGCGATAACAATGCATTGCCGATGTCGCTATCCGATGTGATCTCTTCTTTTACATCAATCTTGATACCGTGCCGGGTAAGATACAGTGCAATATCGGCGCCGGGTTGCTCTTCCTGCATATCTGCTGCCGGATTGAATACGACCACCTCCACAAGGTCGGCCCGCTGGAGAAGCGGGATCGCGTCGTGCACTGCACGCCTTGCTTCCATGCTGCCATTCCAGGCAACCAGTACTTTGGTGCCAATACTTTTTAATGCGCCCGTGTAGGGAATAATGAGTGCCGGGCACCCGGATCCGATGATGACTTGCTCGGGAAAATTGGGGGTAACGGTCAAGGAGCGTTCATCCGGATCATTCTGCCCCAAAACCATCAGATCGCAGTAGCGCGCCTGCGCGCTAAGGCCGTCTGCCGCTTCGTCGTCGATCAGCCGTTTTTCAACTGACGAGACGCCAATCCGGCTGGCAATATCGCTGAATTTTTGAAGTGCGTTGTCCGCGTGCTGTCGCAAGGTTTCCAGAAAAGGTGCGATGGATACAGCGGGGCTGAAGGCAATAGTCTGATAAATCACCTCCGGTACTCCGGTCATCGCAGCGCCGATCAGGTGCGCGTTTTCAGCCAGGGCAATCTTGGCAGCAATTTCGATGCGCGCATCGACGTGCCGGGATTCGTCTACGTGTACGAGTATGGTTTTATAAGACATTCCGGTATTCGTTCCGCTTGATTGACATACGATTCCTGAGCGATACATGGCTTGCAATTGAGCCTTGGTCTGACTTGTCAACCGCAAAAGCCGAGCTTCAACCAAGCGTATCAATTTATGTTTGCGGTAACTTGTCGATGATCAAACGACTGGATTGTCTCGAGTTTTGACTGAGCTAGCCATTCTCTACGTAGCGGGTTCAGGGAATGTTCGGTACTAGCGCGTTCTGGTGGCGAATTTGCTGCGCGAACTCTTGGGTCGTCGCATCAGCATCATCAGAAGCAGGGCAATACCTGCGCCTTTCTTTATAGGGGTATTTGCGACAAAAACTCGAAAGCGATCCGACCCAGCCCGAATACAGATTGACTGAAAGCGGCGCCGGTTACCACCTGTCATTGCCCGATGTCAGGGTCACCGATGTTTGTCGCTTGGCAACGGAAGCGGACAGGCGCTAGACTGTGCCCGCCTGTCGTTTACGAATGACTATTTTCAGGAGAGTAAAACAATGAATAAAAAGGGTATGCAACATTTGTCGCTGATGAAATTTGCCGCTTTGCTGCTGGCCG
>DATJCV010000490.1:0-4761 GCA_035497775.1 Burkholderiaceae bacterium
ACCGCTGCGGCCACGTTGGCGAGAATCGAGGCGCAGCAAACGCTTAAAAAGAGGCCTTGAGCAATGTTTAATAGTGGCTGGCCATGGATTGCGCCAGCACACCCGTTTCGTGCAAGTCTGATTCAAGCTCTGTTTTCGATACGATCAGAGCAGCAACTGACTTCGCATATCGATCACAGGCCAGATAGTCGACTCACGGCACATCAGGCGCGCCGAGGGAAACGCACGCAGGCACGTAAGCCGTGGCCGGTATTGCTTAGCGTTGCCTGCGCACCATGCGCGGCCGCAATTTGACGCACGATCGCCAGTCCGAGCCCGCTGCCCTTCTCCAGCGTACCGCCGGCCTGGTAGAAACGGTCGAACACCCGCGTCAGTTCGGCTTCCGCAATGCCCGGCCCGCTGTCCTGTACAACAATCGAAAAGGCATCGGCGCCGGCCTCCACCGCCAGATCGATGCGACCGCCTTCCGGCGTGTAATGCAACGCGTTGTCGACCAGATTGTTGAGCATGATGCGCAGCGCATCGGCATCGCCTTGCACGGTCGCCGGCGTTTCGGTGCCGATGCCGAGATCAACCCGTCTGGTATCGGCACTCAAGGCGAAATCGGCGACCACGCTATGCACCAGCAGCACCAGATCGACCGGCTGCCGCACCCGCTCGGACACGCCCGGCTCCTGCCGCGCCAGTGTCAACAGTTGTTGCACCAAATGAATCGCCCGTTCCAGGCCGCGCTTCAGGTCGGCAAAGGCCGCCTGTCGCTCGGTCGCGTCCGACGCTCGCTCAGCCAGCTGAATTTGCAGCTTGAGCGCGCCCAGCGGTGTTCTCAATTCATGCGCGGCGTCGGCAACGAAGGCGCGCTGCGCGTCCATCGAATGCCCCAGGCGCGCCAACAAATCGTTCAGCGCCGAAGTCAAGGGACGGATTTCCTGCGGCAGATCGGCTTCCTCAATCGGCCGCAGCGAACCGACATCGCGGACGCCGACATCGCTGGCGACGCGCCGCAGCGGCGCCAAACCGCGCCCGACGGTGACCCAGATGATCACGCCCAGGAACGGTAACAGCAACAGCAACAGCGCCACTGTTTTCATCGCCATCTGCGCCGCGACTTCGCGCCGCGCGCCCAACGGCTGCGCGATCTGCACCACGGTATTGCCCAATTGGGTGCTGTAGACGCGCCAGCGATTGCCCTCTACCGTCACATCGGAAAAGCCAAGCTCGGCGCGCTGCGGCAAATCGGTGTGTTGATGCGAGCGGTAAATGCGCAAGCCGGTGTTGTCCCAGATCTGGATCACGATGTCTTCTTCCTGCTCCAGACGCTCGGCGCGCTCTGGCGCCAACGGCGCGAACGCTCGATCTGGCAAGGATGCCGCCAACTGTTTCATCTGGTAATCGAACAGCTGGTCTGCTTCATTGCGCGCCTGGAAATACAGCAAGGCCGCAGCCATCAGTACGCCAGCCGACAGGCCGACTGATAGCCATAGCAACAAGGTACGCCTGATCGATTTCATCGTGGAATCGGCACCATGTAGCCGACGCCGCGCACGTTCTTGATCAGCTCGGCTCCAAGCTTCTTGCGCAGCGCATGGATGTAGACCTCGACCGTATTGCTTTCGACTTCCTCGTTCCAGCCATACAGCTTTTCTTCCAGTTGCGCGCGTGAAAACACGGTGCCGGGACGATCGAGAAAAGCGTGCAACAGGGCAAATTCGCGCGCCGACAGATTCACCTGCTGGTCGTGCAGCCTTACTTCATGCGTCGCCGGGTTCAGGCTCAAATTACCGAGCCGAATTTCGGGCGCCGCCCGCCCCGCCTGGCGTCGCAACAAGGCACGAATGCGCGCCGCGAGCTCTTCCAGGTCGAAAGGCTTGACCAGGTAATCATCGGCACCAGCGTCCAGCCCAGCCACTCGGTCGGCAACCGCATCGCGAGCGGTCAGGATCAATACCGGGATCCGGTTGCCGGTGCGGCGCATCGCTTTCAGTACCTCCAGGCCCGCCATTTTCGGCAAACCCAAGTCCAGCAACATCAGCTGATACAGCCCGCTACCGAGCGCCAATTGTGCCGCTATCCCGTCTCGCACCCAGTCCACCGTGAGGCCGTCCAGGCGCAAGCCTTTACGCACGCTATCGCCGATCATGGTGTCATCTTCTGCCAGCAATAAACGCATAAACTCCTCGTAGGAGGTGAACCTTTCCGATCTATAGAAAATAGTGTACTCCGCTGCAGCCAGGACAAGATGACCACAACCAGATGATAGGCGCGTGGAATTAAGCCAGACTTAAAAAACGCCCCGATTGCCCAGGCAACGAGGCGTCAAATGACGGCGACCGACAGGATCGAGCCGCCGTCATTTTCTGAAGCGGAAAACCAGGCGCTCAGGCCACACGCAAACGCGGTGCCGCGCCATTCCGAAGGGCTGCCTTGACCACACGGCCGCCACTCCCCACCTTTGCTGGCGGACGCTCCTCGCCGACCATTCTGGTCAGGCCGGCCATTACCGACAAATTGGCACTTTCCATGGCTGCCAGAGCCTGCAACGCGGTGACATAGTCGCCGGCATAAAACAGGGTGACCGCGCGCCGCGCTTCCCGGTGTAGCGCTTGATGCGGGGCTTCGATCTGACGGTAAACCGCCTGGCCGGCATACCTGGATTTGCCTTCGCCGGCGTAATACCATTTGCCCAGGCCGCATTCGGTTTCATCCGGCAACTCTTTGGGGTCGATATGCGACAGCCCCATGAATACCTTGTACACCTCCAGTTTCATGGTCAATTCATCGATATTGGCCAGTTCGAGATTGCTAAGCAGGGCCGAAGATTCAATCGCGACTTCCATTTTTTGCGACAGTGCCAGCAGTCTTTGCATGCCATGCATCGCTCCCTTGCTTTCATCGCTGAACCGGCTCGCATCCTGCGCGCCGTTTTGCATCATCGTCGTCGTCAGCCTGGCTTCCTCTCGAATGCCGTCGATCAGGATCGCGATGTCGGCGGTGGCACTGGTGGTTCGTTGCGCCAGCTTGCGCACTTCATCGGCCACCACGGCAAATCCCTTGCCATGAACACCGGCGCGGGCCGCTTCGATCGCCGCGTTCAGAGCCAGCAGGTTGGTTTGGGCCGCGATCTGCCGAATCGAGGCGATAATGCCGCTGACTTCGCCAACTCGGGAATTGAGTTGCTGGACGTTCGAGGCGGCGCCGTTGATGTGGCCGAACATCGCATGCAAGCTATCGGAAATGCTGTTCAGCGCCTCACGATTCGCATCGGATTCGGAGGAGGCCTGTAGCACCGATTCCTTGCCCTCGTTGAGCGTCAGGGTGACGCCCTGAAACGACTGGCGGATGCCTTGCAGCGATTTGCCAAAACTGGTCAGGCTGGAAAAAACACCTTGCGCCACTATCTGCCGTTGCTCTGCAGCCGCTAGCCGCGTCCGGGTTGTCTCGAGCTCGTCTTTTAACTGCTGATTGCTTGCCAGTGCCACGGCTAGCGCGCGTTTCTGTTTGTGATAAAACACGTGGGATTCTTTCGATGCGCCTGCCGACAAGCAACAGACGCCAAAGGGTTGCACTGCCGGAGAAAACGCCTAATCGGTCACGAAGATCAGATCCGGATCATCCACATGCTCCAGCAGGATTTTTCGCACCCGCTCTTGCCACAGGCGACCGAACTCGGCGACTTCGTCCGCGCTGGCCGAGCCGCCCAGCGCTTTCTGCAGGAGCGGCAAAGTGCGCGGATCAAACGGCACCTTGCCCATATCCATGCCCAGTTGAACCGCAGCGCCAGTATCCTGCCGCTCAAAGCGTACTTCGCCATCGAAATTGGCGCCGTAATGTAGTAAATCCTTGCGGCAATGCCGGCCGCCGATTCCTTTGAAGCCGCCCTGCCCAGCTGCTCCAGTGATCAGGCCGGCCACGCTGGCAAGCACGCCAATAACCCCCTGCTCCACCGGCGCCGAAAACTGCACCCGGATGCCGCCGCGCTGCGGTATCTGCTGCGCATACAGCAATTGCAAGGCGCGCCGCGTCAGCAAATAGGCACCCGCAACGGTCGGGCATGAATGCCCCGCCAAGCGGACTGCATCGACGTAGTGGTAAGTCATCAGGCCGCCTTCGGCGGCGCCAAGCAGTTGCGCCAGTTCGTCGCGAACGGTAATGGACGGCGCCTGGTCAAAAAATCCCGGGTAAGTCATGATTCATCTGTTTAAAAATGCGTTAATCGTGACCGCCGCACGAACCGTGAGCGGGTGTACTCAGCCAGCCTTCATCGTAAGCGTGGCAGGCCGGACCTGGAATGATTTTTGTCATTGCGATCCAATCTACCCGCTCCTATGCTCGATACCGAATCAAGGCGAACAGGAGAAACACACATGACCTTTGTGGTGACCGAGAGCTGCGTCAAATGCAAGTACACCGATTGCGTGGAAGTCTGTCCGGTCGATGCATTTCGGGAAGGTCCGAATTTCCTGGTGATATCAGCCGAAGATTGCATCGATTGCGCACTATGCGTCGCCGAGTGTCCGGTGAACGCAATCTTCGCCGAGGAAGACGTCCCGGCCGACCAGCAGCGATTCATCGGTCTGAACACCGAACTGGCGGCAAAATGGGAACCGATCGTCAGGAAAAAACCGGCCTTGGCCGATGCCGATGAATGGGCCGAGGTGAAAGATAAACTGCACCTGCTGGAGCGATGAAGGGACCGACGCGCCAGCTCAGCCGGTATCCGATATGCGCTGCAACATGTCGACGCGCGCGATTTCAATGCCGTTG
>DATJCV010000491.1:0-3167 GCA_035497775.1 Burkholderiaceae bacterium
CCACCTTGCGGAAATTGCCACGAATGTTCGCGCACTCGCTTGCCCCACCACACTTCGTTATGCGTGTTGAGCAAGATGATGCCGACGTTAGGGCGGAAGCCTTCACGGTCCAGCATGTTGCACCTCACAACTTTCTGCGGCTGAGGTCTCCTAATACAAATCCGGCTGGCGCACGATGACGGCGCGCCCGCTGTTCCAGGTCATGGAAGGTCCGACTTGAGTTGGAACATCAATCAATTGTACGAAGAGTGGTCGCATCAGCCAGCTAATCCTTTAAAATTGAATCGATTATAACCTCCTCCATTTTCAAAAAGACTTCCTCGTCATGCGTGCCTCCCGATTTTTTATTGCTACTCTCAAAGAAGCGCCGTCCGACGCGGAAATCGTCAGTCACAGGCTGATGATGCGCGCCGGCCTGATCAAACGCCTGGGTTCCGGCATTTATACCTATATGCCGATGGGCTTGCGCGTGATTCGCAAGGTGGAAGCGATCGTGCGCGAGGAAATGAACCGTTCCGGTGCGATCGAGCTGCTGATGCCGGTGGTGCAGCCCGCCGAGCTGTGGCAGGAAACCGGGCGCTGGCAAAAATACGGCCCGGAACTGATGCGGGTGAAAGACCGGCACAACCGCGATTACGTGATCCAGCCGACTTCGGAAGAAGTGATCACTGACATTGCGCGCACCGAAATCAAGTCTTACCGCCAGCTGCCGCTGAATTTTTACCATATCCAGACCAAGTTTCGCGACGAGCGCCGGCCGCGCTTTGGCCTGATGCGCGGGCGCGAATTCACGATGAAGGACGCCTATTCGTTCGATCGTGATGCCGAGGGCCTGAAGCTGTCTTACCAGATCATGTACGACGCCTATGTGCGCATTTTCAGCCGGTTTGGCCTGCAGTTTCGGGCGGTGGCGGCCGACAATGGCGCCATCGGCGGCTCCGGTTCGCACGAATTCCACGTGATCGCCGATACCGGCGAAGATGCGATCGTGTATTGCCCCGATTCCGAGTACGCCGCCAACATGGAGGCGGCCGAGGCCCTGCCGTTGCTCGCCGAGCGCGCCGCGCCGACGCAGGCGCTGGAAAATACGCCGACCCCGGGCAAGGCCAAGTGCGAGGATGTGGCCGCGCTGCTGAATTTGCCGCTCCAACAAACCTTGAAATCAATCGTGCTAACGGTGGAAGACGAGGCGGCGGGGCCAGACAAGAAGGAAGTCTGGCTGCTGCTGCTGCGCGGCGACCACGAACTGAACGAGATCAAGGCTGCCAAGATACCGGGCCTGGCCAACTACCGCTTTGCCAACGAAGCGGAAATCGTCGAGTGGTTCGGTACTCCGCCAGGCTACCTAGGGCCGCTCAACCCGAAAAAGCCGGTGCGGGTGGTGGCCGACTGCACGGTGGCCAACATGAGCGACTTCGTGTGCGGCGCCAACCAGGTGGACTACCACTATACCGGCGTCAATTGGGAGCGCGACCTGCCGTTGCCGCAGGTGTTCGACATCCGCAACGTGGTCGCCGGCGATCCGTCGCCGGACGGCCAAGGCGTACTGGCGATCCAGCGCGGCATCGAAGTCGGGCATGTATTCCAGCTCGGTACCCGCTATTCCGAAGATATGGGCGCGACTTACCTGGACGAAAACGGCAAGCCGCAATTGATGCAGATGGGTTGTTACGGCATTGGCATCACGCGCATCCTGGGCGCGGCCATCGAACAGAATTTCGACTCCCGCGGCATCATCTGGCCGAGCGCGATCGCGCCGTTTGAAGTGGTGCTGTGCCCGATCGGCTACGAGCGCAGTGCCGCGGTCAAGGACGAGGCGGAACGCCTGTATGCGGCGCTGCGGGCGGCCGGCATCGACGTCATCCTCGACGACCGTAGCGAACGGCCGGGTGCGATGCTGGCCGATTGGGAACTGATCGGCGTGCCGCACCGGGTGGTGATTGGCGATCGCGGGCTGAAAGATGGCCAACTCGAATACCAGGGACGCCGCGACGCCGCCGCGAGCGCGGTGCCGCTGGCCGAAATGGTCGGCTTCCTGCAGGCGAAGCTGGCTGCTTGAATTAAGATGCTGGCGCGAGTATCTTTGAAGCCTGTCGATTATGGTCGGGAATAACGGGATTTATGAGCATACTCCCTCTTTTTAAGATTGCCGCGAAGTCGCCGTGCGGCGCCTGCGTGCCAGTAGCCCTGGCATGAGACCGGCAATCCTGCGGCTTCTGTGCAGCGTGCTGCTGGCTGCCAGCACGGCGGCGCATGCCGGCAATCAACAGGAAGAAGCACTGGCCGATTCGGTGCGCGTAGCGTTGTCGCAGGCGGTCAGCGACGCCCGTCCACCGCAGCCGCACTTCGCCAATATCAGCGAGCGGATTGAGTACTTGTACTGGCGCGGTGAGATGTCGGAGCGCTTGAAAAGAAAATTGCCTGATGCCCAGATACGCCGCGACTTTCTGGGCGCAGTCTGGTATGAAGCAACGCGCGCCGGGCTCGATCCGGCCCTGGTGCTGGGGCTGATTCAAGTCGAATCGGCCTTTCGCAAGTATGCGGTCTCGAGTGTGGGCGCGCACGGCTACATGCAGGTCATGCCGTTCTGGACGCGCGTGATCGGCGACTCCGACCGCAGCAAGCTGTTTCACATGCAAACCAACTTGCGCTATGGCTGCTCGATCCTGCGCATGTACATCAACATGGAAGCGGGTAACCTGTTCCTGGCGCTGGGCCGCTACAACGGCAGCCGCGGGCGTTCCGAATACCCGAACGCGGTATTGCGGGCCTGGAAAAATTGGGAATACAAGCCGCTGTAATCTCCCATTCCAGATCGAACGGCTATTTCCCCGGTGTATTGTGCCGACCTTGCCTTTACGGCTGATTTCAAAATGAAATCGCGTTTGTCGCTACATAAACAAAAACGCCCGCAAGCGCGGGCGTTTTTGTTTGGCAAAAGTGGTTTGGCAACCACCAGCGTTCAGGACAAGTGCGCGGAAACCAGTTTGGTCATTTCGAACATCGACACTTGCTTTTTGCCGCCAAAGACAGCTTTCAGTTTGTCGTCTGCATCAATATTGCGCTTGTTGGCTTCGTTTTGGAGCTTGTGCTTCTTGATGTATTCCCAGATTTTCTTGGTCACTTCGGTACGTGGCAACGGCGTCGAGCCAACGACTGCGGCCAGC
>DATJCV010000492.1:0-4893 GCA_035497775.1 Burkholderiaceae bacterium
GCCAATGCCGACCGCAAGCTCTGGCCCGGCACCTTTGTCACCGTCCGCATGACGGCTCGCACGCTGGCGGATGCAGTCACGATCCCGGCGCAGGGCGCCATCACCGGCCCGACCGATACCTTCGTCTACGTGGTGCAGCCGGACGACACCGTGAAGATGCAGAAAATCGACGTGCTTGCCATCGCCGATGGTACCGCAGCGGTATCGGGCCTGGAGGCCGGTACCCGCATTGTGGTGGAGGGCGCGCAAAACCTGCGGCCAGGCGCCAAGGTCAGGGAAGCGCAGCCGGCCGCCGCCAAGCAGAACCAGAACGCCTTATAAATGAATATCTCCGAACTTTGCATCCGCCGTCCGGTGATGACGGTGCTGCTCTCGATCGCGGTGGTGGTGCTGGGTTTTTTTGCCTACATCAAGCTGCCGATCGCGGCGCTGCCCAGCTACAACACGCCGGTCATCAACGTCACTGGCTCGCTGCCGGGCGCCAGTCCGGAAATCATGGCGTCGTCGGTGGCGACGCCGTTGGAAAAGCAGTTCTCGACGATCGCCGGCCTGGCCACGATCAGCTCCACCAACACCCTCGGCAGCACCTCGATCACGCTGGAGTTCACGCCGGACCGCGATATCGATGCCGCCGCGGTCGACGTGCAGGCGGCGCTGTTGCGCGCCCAGCGCAGCCTGCCGCCGGAGATGACGACCTTGCCGGCCTATCGCAAGGTCAATCCGGCCGATGCGGCGGTGCTGGTGGTGGCGCTGACATCGCCATCGCTGTCGCTGTCCGAGCTGAACGACTATGCGGAAAATCTGATTTCGCCCTCGATTTCGACCATCGACGGCGTGGCGCAAGTCGCGGTGTACGGCCAGCGCCGCTACGCGGTGCGCATCAAGGTCAAGCCGGACCAACTGGCGGCGCGCAACATGACGCTGGACGAACTGGCCGGCGCGCTGCGCGCGGCTAATTCCAACAGTCCGGTGGGCGTGCTGGACGGCCCGCGCCAGACGCTGACCATCCAGGCCAACAAGCAATTGCTGAATGCGGCGGCGTTCGGCGATCTGGTGATCAGCAGCCGCAACGGCCTCTCCACCCGCCTGCGCGACGTCGCCGACGTCGAAGACAGCGTCGAGCAGGTGAAAAGCGGCAGTTGGGTCAACGGCGAGCCGTCGATCGTGCTGGCGATCCAGCGCCAGCCGGATGCCAACACGGTGGCGGTGGTGGATGCGGTGAAGGCGGCCTTGCCGCAATTCAAGGAGCAGATGCCGGACTCGATCACCGTGCAGCAACTGAATGACCGTTCGACCTCGATTCGCGAAGCGATCCACGACGTCAAGCTGACGCTGCTGCTGACCATCGTCCTGGTGGTGCTGGTGATTTTCCTGTTCCTGAAACGCTTGTCGGCGACCGCGATTCCGGTGGTGTCGCTGCCGATTTCGCTGATCGGCTGCTTTTCGCTGATGTACTGGCTGGGCTACAGCCTGGACAATATTTCGCTGCTCGGAATCACGATCGCGGTTGGCCTGGTGGTGGATGACGCCATCGTCATGCTGGAAAACATCGTGCGCTACATCGAGCAGGGCATGGAGCCGCTGGCGGCGGCGCTCAAGGGTTCGCGTGAAGTCAGCTTCACCATCGTCTCGATCTCGATCTCGCTGGTGGCGGTATTCATTCCGATTTTCTTCATGCCGGGCGTGATCGGCCTGATGTTCCACGAATTCGCGGCCGTGGTGTCGCTGGCGATCCTGGTCTCGGCCGTGGTCTCGCTGACGCTGGTGCCGATGCTATGCAGCCGCTATCTGAAGCACGACACGGGTGAAAACGACAGCTGGCTGGCGCGCTGGTTTGAAACAGGGTTCCAGTCGGTGCTGGCTTCCTATGCGCGCGGACTGGATTGGGCGCTGGCGCACGGCAAGACCGTGCTGGCGATCGCCGGCCTGACCTTCGTGCTGACCGCCTTGCTGTTCGTGGCGATCCCGAAAGGGTTTTTCCCCAGCGAGGATATCGGCCAGATCCAAGTCACCGTCGAGGGTGCGCAAGATGTGTCGTACCCGGCCATGGTGAAGATCATCAACCATACCGCCGACATCATTCAGGCCGATCCGAATGTGTCGGACGTGACCTCGCGCGTCACTAGCGGCAATAGCGGCCGCCTGTTCGTCGGCCTGCGTCCGCGCGACACGCGGCAACCAATGGACAAGGTGCTGGAACAGTTGCGGCAAAAACTGAACGGCCAGCCGGGTGTTTCCGTGTTCATGACGCCGGTGCAAAACCTGCGCCTGGGCGGGCGCGTCAGCAAGAGCCGCTTTCAATATGTGCTGCAAAGCGTGCGCGCCGCCGAGCTGACCGACTGGTCGGAGAAAATGCAGGGCAAGATGCGCGCCGAGCCGCTGTTTCGCGACGTCACCAGCGATTCGCAGTTGAACGGCCTGCAGGCGCAGGTCGAGATCGACCGCGACCGCGCCAATGCCGCCGGCGTGCAGATAGCCGATATCCGCACCGCGCTGTACAGCGCCTTTGGCGATCGCGAAGTGTCGACCATCTTCACCAGCAGCAACAGCTACTCGGTGATTCTGCAGGACAGCAACTCCGGCCAGCAGGATGAAGCCGATTTGAGCAAGATCCATGTGCGCAGCAAGACCGGCGCCCTGGTGCCGTTGATGGGCTTGGCGACCGTCGAACGCACCGCCGGGCCGGTTTCGGTCAACCATCAAGGCCAGTTGCAGGCGGTGACGATTTCCTTCAACCTGGCGCCGGACGCTTCGCTGGGGGATGCCACCAAAAAAATCGAGCAATTCAAGACCGAACTAAGCTTGCCGCCCAGCATCATTACCTCGTATGCCGGCGACGCCGCGGTGTTCCAGTCGTCGCAATCGAGCCAGGTCGCCTTGCTGGTGCTGGCGGTGATCGTGATCTATATCCTGCTCGGCGTGCTGTATGAGAGCTTCATCCATCCGATCACGATCCTGGCCGGCCTGCCGTCGGCCGCGGTGGGAGCCTTGCTGACCCTGTACATCTTCGGCTTCGAACTGACCCTGATCGCCACCATCGGTATCCTGCTACTGATCGGCATCGTCAAGAAAAACGCAATCATGATGATCGACTTCGCGCTGCATGCGCAACGCAATGAGGGCAAGGACCCGGTGCAAGCGATCCGCACTGCCTGCCTGCTGCGCTTCCGGCCGATCATGATGACCACGCTGGCGGCAGCGATGGGCGCGCTGCCGATTGCGCTGGGGCTGGGCGCCGGCGCCGAACTGCGCCAGCCGCTCGGGCTGGCGGTGGTCGGCGGCCTGCTGGTGTCGCAGGTGATCACGCTGTTCATCACGCCGGTGATCTTCGTCTATCTGGATCGCTTCAGCGGCGAAGGGCCGCTGCAGTTTGCAGCCGATGTACAAGCGGTCAGCGGCTAGCCCGGCTGGCAGCAGCCCTGCAGTCAACCCACATTCAAACCAGCCATATCATTCGCATCGATGAGCTATACTCCGCGTCGCTTGACTGCCTATTGTTTTCTGGCCCTCAGCATGGCACTGGTGGGATCCTACGTCGCCTTGTCGAAGCCGCTGGCGGCGGCGCTGCCGGTGTTCCTACTGGCCTGGCTGCGCTTCGGCATCGGCGGCGTGGCCATGCTGCACTGGCTGAAGAAGCCGGCCGGCGAGGCGCCGCTGACGCCGCGCACCAGAAAGCTGATCTTTCTGGAATCGTTCTTTGGCAATTTCCTGTTCACCATCTGCATGATCTTCGGCGTCAGCATGACCAGCGCGGTCTCGGCCGGCGTCATCATGTCGGCGATTCCGGCGGCGGTGGCGCTGATGAGCTGGATCTTCCTGCGCGAACGGATCGGCTTGCGCGTCTGGGCGGCTGTGGCCTGCGGGGCGCTCGGGATCGGCCTGCTGGCGCTGGCGAAACCGGGTGCGGCGCCTGATCAAGGCACGGTGGTGCATGGCCACGTATGGCTCGGCAATCTGCTGATCGTCGCCGCCGTGCTGTGCGAAGCCCTGTATTCGGTGATCGGCAAGAAACTGACCGATTCGCTTAGCCCGAAGCGGATCAGCGCCATCATCAATCTGTGGGGTTTTGTGCTGATGACGCCGATGGGGCTCTATCTGGCGCTGCGCTTTGATTTTGCCCTAATCCAGCCCGGCATCTGGCTGCTGCTGTTGTTCTACGCGCTGGCCGCCAGCGTCTGGACTGTCTGGCTGTGGATGACCGCGCTGAAAACCGTGCCGGCGGCACAGGCCGGGGTATTCAGCGTGATGTTGCCGATCTCTGCCGCGCTGGTGGGTGTGCTGGTGCTAGGCGAAAAGCTCTCCGGTATCCAGCTGCTCGCATTTGCGATCGCGCTGACCGGGGTGCTGCTGGCGACATTGCCGGCCCGGCGCGCAGTGCCAATTACCATGATCGTCTGAACCGAACCGGCGCGAGGTACGTGCCGCCGCTTGCTTGATTCACATTGCCGAGGTAATCCGTGTTACTTGCTCCCGAACAGTTTTTTGGTTTTTTGTTAGCTGCCATGCTGATCACCGCGTCACCTGGGCCGGACAACCTGATGGTGCTGGGCGTGGGCATCTCGCGCGGGCGCAAGCAGGGGATTGCCTTTGGCTTGGGATGTGCGCTTGGTTGCCTGAGTCATACGGTGCTGGCAACGCTGGGGGTCAGCGCCTTGATTGCGGCATCGCCGCTGGCATTTACCACGCTTAAAATTTGCGGCGGGCTGTACCTGGTCTGGCTCGGGGTGCAGGCCTGGCGCAGCGGCGGCGCCACCAAGGTGGAAAAGCTGGCGGCCTCGAATGAGTCCTTGCGCCGCCTGTTTGCCAAGGGTTTGTTCGCGAATGCAATCAATCCCAAGGTGGTGCTGTTCTTCCTGTCCTTCCTGCCGCAGTTCGTGATCGTCGAGCGCGGCG
>DATJCV010000493.1:0-5196 GCA_035497775.1 Burkholderiaceae bacterium
TGGCCAGATCGGTGATGGCCAGCGCCGGCTGATGATCCGCAACGGCGGCGCGTACCGCGTCGTCGATACGCACCAGGCCATCGACGATCGAATATTCGGAGTGCAGGCGCAGATGAACGAATTGCGGTGAAGTCATGACCGCCATTTTACCGTGCCGCGCGCCGCCTTCACGGCAGCGCCCCGCGGCAAGTTTATAATACCGGCGAATCAATGACTTAGAGAAAATCGCAGTGACTTCCACCGCCAACCGTTACCTCAACATCGCTGCCTACAAGTTCGTCAATCTGGATGACACGGAACAAAAACGCCACCAACTTCTCGCTTTGTGCAATCAACTTGAGCTAAAAGGGACTATTCTGCTGAGCCCGGAAGGCATCAACCTGTTTTTGGCCGGTTTGGCGGAACCGATCGGCCAATTTCTCGAGTGGTTGCGCCGCGATGCGCGCTTCGCCGATCTGGAAACCAAGGAAAGCTATTCGGCAACGCAACCGTTCGGCCGTATGCTGGTCAAGCTGAAGGCGGAAATCATCACGATGAAACATCCGCAGATCCAGCCGCAGCAAGGACGGGCGCCAGCGGTCGATGCCAAGACCGTGAAGCGCTGGCTCGATTGCGGCTTGGATGACGCCGGCAGGCCGGTCGTGATGATGGACACCCGCAACGCCTTCGAAGTGGATGTCGGCACTTTCGCCAACACCGTCGATTACCGCATCGGCAAGTTCAGTGAATTCCCCGAGGTGGTGGCTCGACATCAGCAGGAGCTGGCCGGCAAGACCATCGTCACCTTCTGTACCGGCGGCATCCGCTGCGAAAAAGCCGCGATCCACATGCGCAATACCGGTTTCGACAGCGTCTACCAGTTGGACGGCGGCATCCTGAAATACTTCGAGGAAGTCGGTGGCGCCCACTACCACGGCGACTGCTTCGTGTTCGACCAGCGTACCGCGCTGCGGCCGACACTGGAACCGGCCAGCGCAGCGCTGTGCTGCCCCGCCTGTGCGGCGACGGTCACGCCGCGCGAGCAACTGTCGCCGCTGTATGTGGCCGGGCAATCCTGCCCCCACTGCACAGCGCCTGCGGCACCAGTCGGCAACTCGGTACCAGCCAGCGAAAACCAACAATTGTAGGAGTATGCTGATTTATCGCAGGTTTCTCGCCCGGAATATACTGTTATATAAGGCAGTATATTCCCGACACAAGAGCGGTAGACGGCGCCGGACCGGCTGCGTCTAGCCTGCGCCCCCAGGCAGGTCGAATACCAGCACTTCCGCCTGCTGGCCGTCCTCGATTCGCACCTCGGCTTCGCCGGCAAGCTTGGCCGCGTCACCGGCCGCCAGCCGCTGGCCGTTGACCGACAGCGTGCCGCGCACCGCGTGCACATACGCCAGCCGCCCTGGCGCCAGCGTCAGGCGCGCCGCCTGTCCGGCATCGAACAGGCCGGCGTACAGCCGCGCATCCTGATGCATGCGCACCGAGCCGTCGGCACCGTCCGGCGATGCCACCAGGCGCAGCCGTCCGTCTTTTTCCGCTCGCGCGAATTTCTTTTCCTCATAACTCGGTTCGATGCCGATCACATTCGGCTGAATCCAGATCTGCAACAAATGCACGCCGTTCTGCTCGGAATGATTGAATTCCGAATGCTGCACGCCGCGGCCGGCGCTCATCCGCTGCACGTCACCGGGACGGATCACGCTGCCGGTGCCCATGCTGTCCTTGTGCGCCAGCTCGCCATCCAGCACGTAGGTGATGATTTCCATGTCGCGGTGGCCATGGGTGCCAAAACCGGTGCCGGGCGCGATCCGGTCTTCGTTGATCACGCGCAGCGGCCCGAAGCCCATATGCTGCGGGTCGTAGTAGTCGGCGAAGGAAAAACTATGGTAAGAATCCAGCCAGCCATGCTGAGCATGGCCGCGTTCCGCACTTTTACGTAGTTCGATCATGTGGTTTCTCCTGGTTGCGCTATATTTTGCATAGGTCCACTATAACCGCGGCCGCCGTCAGGCGCAGCCCGGAAATCTCGATCATTCCCAGCAGGATTTTGAATAGTTCCAGTCGGTAAATAACATGCGATCCGATCCTTACGTCGGCCGTTTTGCCCCCTCTCCCAGCGGCCCGCTGCACGCCGGCTCGCTGGTTGCCGCGCTGGCCAGCTACCTGGATGCACGCGCGCATCACGGCCGCTGGCTGATTCGCATCGAAGACCTGGACACTCCGCGCACGGCCGCCGGCGCCGCCGAAGCGATCCTGCATGCGCTGGCCGCACTCGGCATGCGCAGCGACGGCGAAGTGGTCTGGCAAAGCCGGCGCCACGCGCTCTACCAGGCGGCGCTGGAGCGCCTGCAGGCGCTGACCTATCCATGCAGTTGCAGCCGCCGTGAAATCGCCGATTCCCACAGCGGCAACGGCCGCTGCGGCGCCGCCGTCTATCCCGGCACCTGCCGCCGCGGCCTGGCGCCCGGTAAATCGGCACACGCCTGGCGCCTGCGCGTGCCCGATCCTGGCGCGGCAGACGACTGCATTACGTTTGACGACCGCTGGGCGGGAACGGTGCGCCAGTGCCTGTCGGCAGAAGTTGGCGATTTCGTGCTGAAGCGCGTCGACGGCATCTGGGCCTACCAGCTGGCGGTGGTGGTGGACGATGCGGCGCAGGGTGTGACGCACGTGGTGCGCGGCGCCGATCTGCTGGATTCGAGCGCACGCCAGATTTACCTGCAGCGCTTGCTGGGGCTATCAACGCCGCACTACCTGCATGTGCCGTTGGTCAGCAATCCAGATGGCGGCAAGCTGTCAAAGCAAACCGGGGCGAAAGCGATCGATCTGGCGCAACCGCAGCGGGCCTTGCTGGAAGCTTCCGAGTTTTTGGGCCTGCGACTCGGTACGGTGCGCACACTGGAGGATTTCTGGCGCCAAGCGCCGGGCGCGTGGGCGCAACGACTTGCCGAGCGAATGCCAAACCAGGCCGATGGCCGACGCGCACGCACGCCGACCTGATTCGACCACCGCAACACCGCCGGTGATGGCCTAGCGTTTCGGCGCGCCGCCCAGCAAGGCGGCAATCCGGGTTTTCTGTCCCTTTGCCGCCGATTTCGCGGCACCGGCCGGCGCCTGGACGGCATCCGCAGCCGGCAGCAGGGCCGGCTCATACGGTTTCAGGAACCAGGGGTCGATCTTCTCCTTGCGCGGTGCCGGCGCATGCCCGCCGCGGACGGGTGGCGACGAGCGGGCGGCAGGCGGCTTGTGTCCATGGCGGCTGTCGCCATACGAATGCCGCTCTGCGGCGGACGCCGGGCGTGGCACAAAACCGGAAAGATCGGCCGGCACGAATTTCTGCTTGATCAGCTTCTCGATATCCGCCAGCAGGCGCTGATCTTTGTCGGAATACAACGAGATGGCGTCGCCGGAAGCGCCGGCGCGGCCAGTGCGGCCGATGCGGTGCACATAGTCTTCGGCGTTGTGCGGCAAGTCGTAGTTAATGACACAGGGCAGCTCGGCGATGTCCAGTCCGCGCGCGGCCACATCGGTCGCCACCAGCACATCGATCTGGCCGCCCTTGAACGCGTCCAGCGCCGCCATCCGTTCCGACTGCGAGCGGTCACCATGAATCGCTGTCGCCTTCACGCCTTCCTGTTCCAGCTGGCGCGCCAGGCGCGAGGCGCCGATCTTGGTGTTGGAGAAGACCAGCACCTGCTTCAGCGCACGCCCGCGAATCAGATGCGCCACCGCATCGCGCTTGGCTTGCTCGTCAACCTTGTACACCACTTGCGTGACATTATCGGCAGTGGCATTGCTGCGCGCCACCTCGATCGTCACTGGCTGGTGCAGAAAACTGGCGGCCAGTTTCTTGATTTCGCCCGAAAAGGTCGCCGAAAACATCAGGTTCTGGCGCTGCTTCGGCAGCAGGTTGATGATGCGCTGCAAATCGGGCAGGAAACCCATGTCCAGCATGCGATCGGCCTCGTCCATGACCAGGATCTGCGTCTGCGACAGGTTCAGCGTCTTTTGCTGGACGTGATCCAGCAGGCGGCCCGGTGTGGCGATCAGGATTTCGACGCCGGCGCGCAGCGCGGCGGTTTGCGGCGCCATGTCCATGCCGCCAAAGACCACCGTCGAGCGTAGCGGCGTGTGGCGGCAATAGGCCTTGACGTTGTCGGCCACCTGGTCGGCCAGTTCGCGCGTCGGCGTCAGGATCAATGCCCGCACCGGATGCCGCGCCGGCGAGGCGCTGTGGCTGGCATGCGCCAGCAACAGCTGGATGATCGGCAGCGAAAAACCGGCGGTCTTGCCGGTGCCGGTTTGCGCCGCACCCATCACGTCGCGCCCTTTCAGCACCACTGGAATCGCCTCAGCCTGGATCGGCGTCGGATGCACATAGCCTTGCTCTGCAAGCGCGCGGAGGATGTCGGCGGACAATCCAAAATCCTCGAAACGGATCGGGGTACTGGCCGGAGTGGATGCGGGCTGGTTGTCGGACATGATGTGTGGCGGGCCCTCCGCAGTGCATGCGGCGTGGCAGATCGTGCTCACTCGACTGCAGCCCGGAATCCGGTTTGAAGTCGGCTGCTCGGCCCATTTCCTTCCCAAAGAATAGCGTTACGGATTGACCAAATACTGGATTTTACTCGCCTTACCGGCCGCGAACCCGGACCAAGCCTGCATATAGGCGCGCAGTCGTGGCAAATCGGGCATTTGCCCACCACTGCCGGCACATGCAGGCGATGCCGCACAGCCACACATATTCAGAACCGCCTAACTCCATTGGCTTATTTTTTCCTTGATGCTTGTCAAGTAACATGAAATCATTACATTTCGTTAGGTTTATTTTTACATTTATGCCTTCAAGGAGAATCCAGTGACCGCTGCCCGACTGATTCAAATCGTTATCTTGTGTACGAGCGCGCTACTGCTGACCGCGTGTGACCAAAGCACACCGAAGTCTGCCGCGGCCGCTGTGGCCGACGATCCGTATGACATCAGCAAGATGGACCTGAAACCGGTACCGGCTACCGTCACGTCGGAGCGCCATACCGGCGCCTTTGCCGAAGGCGCTTCGCTCAGCATGGGTGCCGAACTGAAACCGCTCGATCCGTCGCCGGTAAAAACAGTACGGCTGGATACCACCCATAAGATCATTGAAATCGCACCGGGCGTGAAATTCAGCGCCTGGACCTTCGGCGACCAGGTGCCGGGACCGACCAT
>DATJCV010000494.1:0-5710 GCA_035497775.1 Burkholderiaceae bacterium
CAGGCGCCAGTCTCGATCCCCTGTCAAAGACGGCTTCCAAACGGGGTGTCAGCTCGTTCGCTTCAGCGTTGCCCCGCCCGCGCGACGTGATTCTGAATATGAACATACCCGGTCATTCATCAAAATCCCAGATCTGGTGCAGATCCAGCCGCAGCCGATCAGTGGCCTCGGCGATATCGAGGGCGGCAATCCGGGCCGCCAGCGTCGACTCCGCGGATGCCTTGCGCGCCAGCAGCACATCTGCCAGCGGCGCTTCTCCCAATCCATAGGCGCGTATCGTCTTGCGTAACGCCTCGGCCTGCATCCGCGCGGCATCGGCCAGCGCCAGCGCCGCGCTGCGCTTGGCTTGGGCGTCGATCCATAGCATATCGAAATCAGCGCCGACCTTGCGCTCGAGATCGGCTACCCGCGCCTGCGCGGCGTTCGCTTCAAAGTAGGCGGCGCGCGCGCCGGCGGCGCTGCCGGCGCCGGAAAATGGGATCGCAACCGAGAGTCCGATCACGCGTTCCGCGCCGTTTCGCTCATTGGAATAAAACACCCCCAGCGTCGGGTCCGGCAGGCGCTCCAGGCTTTGCCGCTGCGCAATGCCACGGCTATGTTCGGCATCGGCCCGCGCCAGCCGCAGTTCATGGCTGGCGGCCAGATATTCGGCGCGCAGCAGTTCACGGCCGGCATCGGCGGCGTCGGCCGGCAGCGGCGAGATCCACTCCGGCAACGCCATCGGCTCCGGCAGCGTAACACCCGGGAAGCGCGCCGCTACGCTTTGCCCGGCCGCCTGCAAGCGCGCGCGCGCCAGCCCCAGCATGGCGCGCGCGCGGTCGCGCTCGGCTTGCACCAGGTCGGCCTCCAGCCGCGACGCGTCGCCGGCCTTGACGCGCTTGGCCACAAGGCTGGCCAGGTCGTCATGGAGGCGCACCGCCTGTTCCGCATGCTGCGCCTCCGCCAGCGTGCGCGTGCCGGCAAACCACAGGCGCAGCAATTCGCGCGCGGTTTCATGCAACGCGTCCTGCAGCTCGATATTGGCCGCCTGTTCCGTCAAGCCGGCCAGACTGGCGTCGGCGCGAGCCTTCTGCGGCAGCCTGAAACTGCGCTCGAGCGCGACCTGGCCTTCGCCGAAATGGTCGTTGACGTCGCTCACGCGGCGCCGTTGCAGGCTGGTGCGCAGCGTGGTCTGGTGGCTGCCGGCGCGCAACTGCTCGCTCTTGGCGAACTGCGCATCGCGTTTTGCGCTGGCCGCCAGCACACGCGGATGCTGCTGCAGCGCTTGCCGCACCTGCGCCTCGTCCGGCAAGATGGCGGCCTGCGCCGCCGACCCCGCGATTGCCGGCAGCAGCAGCCACAGCGCGAGGTTTTTTAAAAATAACGGCAGCTTCATGCGTGTTCTCCTTGAACTGTCTTTCGATGGGCGCCAAAACGCTCGAACAGTATCGGCAGCAGTATCAGCGTGAGCAGGGTGGACGACACCAGGCCGCCGATCACCACGATCGCCAATGGTTTCTGGATTTCCGAGCCGGGCCCGCTCGCGAACAGCAGCGGAAGCATGCCGAGCGCAGTGATGCAGGCCGTCATCAGCACCGGCCGCAGGCGCCGCTGTGCGCCTTGCCGCACCGCGTCCGGCAAGGACAAGCCGAGCGCCAGCAATTCCCTGAAGTAACCGACCATCACCACGCCATTCAGTACCGCGATGCCAAGCAGCGCGATAAAGCCGACCGAAGCCGGCACCGACATGTATTGGCCCGACAGCCACAGCGTCACGACGCCGCCGACCACCGCGAACGGGATATTGGCGAAAATCAGCAAGGCGTCGCGGGCCGAGCCGAAGGTAGTCGTCAGCAGCACGAAAATCGCAATCAATGCGGCCGGCACCACCAGCGCCAGCCGCTTCGCCGCACGCTGCTGATTTTCGAACTGGCCGCCCCATTCGAGCCGCATGCCTTGCGGCAGCGCCAGCTCCTTGCCGACCAGCGCCTGCGCTTCTTCCACAAAGCCCACCAGATCGCGCCCCTCGACATTGGCTTGCACCACCGCGAAACGCATGCCGTTTTCATGGTCGATGCGAACCGGGCCGTCGACCTGGCGAATTGCGGCCAGCCGCGCCAGCGGCCAGGCGTTGCCGTCCGGAGCGCTGATCGTCAGCGTTTCCAGCGCCTGGGCGCTGTTGCGGACGTCATCGGCGCCGCGCAACACCAGCGGCGTGCGCATCCCGGGCTCCAACACCAGGCCCACCGTTTCGCCTTCGATTTGCGCCCGCAGTCGCGCCTGCAAGGCGTCGACGCTGAAGCCGGCGCGGCCGGCGGCGGCGCGGTCGATATTCAGCGTCAGGTATTGCACGCCTTCGTTGCGCACGGTCAGCACGTCCTGCGCGCCGCCAATGCGGCCCAGCTTGTCGGCCAACTGCTGCGCGGTGCGGTTGATTTCCGCCAGGTCGTGGCCAAACACCTTGATCGCCAGGTCGCCCCGGGTGCCGGTCAGCATTTCCGAAATCCGCATCTCGATCGGCTGCGTGAAGCTGTAATTGACGCCGGGGAACAGCAGCATCGCCTTGCGGATCGAGGCTGCTATGTGCTCCTTGTCGCCGCGCCACTCCGCCTTCGGCTTCAGTACCAGGAAGGAATCGGTTTCATTCAGGCCCATTGGATCGAGTCCGAGGTCGTCGGAACCGGAACGCGCCACGATCGAGCGGATTTCCGGCACCTGTTCCAGCAAGGCGCGCTGGACCCGCAGGTCGAGGTCTACCGTTTGCGGCAAGCCGATCGAAGGCAGTTTTTGCAACTGCACGATCAAGTCACCTTCGTCCATGGTCGGCATGAAACTTTTGCCCAGCAGCGTGAACAGGACGCCGGCCAGCAGCAGCGAGAACGCGGCCAGTGCGATCACGCTGCGCTTCGAGCGGAACGCCGCCGCCAGAAAGGCCGCGTAATACGGATTCAGCTTGCGCATCAGCCATGGCTCGTCGTGGCCATGCATGCGCAACAGCAGCGAGGCCAGCGCCGGCACCAGCGTAAATGCCAGCAGCAGCGAAGCGCCCAGCGCAAACACGATGGTCAGTGCGACTGGCGCGAACAGCTTGCCTTCCAGCCCTTCCAGCGTCAGCAGTGGCAGGAACACGATGACGATTACCGCGATCCCGGAGATCACCGGGGTCGCGACTTCCCGTACGGCGCCGCCAATGATCCGGCGCGTATCGAGCGGCGCCAATGGCCCTTGCTGGTCGATCGCGCGAGACAGACGGCTGGCGATGTTTTCGACCACCACCACGGCGGCATCGACCAGCATGCCGATCGCGATCGCCAGGCCACCCAGACTCATCAGGTTGGCCGACAGGCCGGCGTAGCGCATCAGCAAGAAGGCCGCCAGCGCCGACAGCGGCAGCGAGAGCGCCACCGCCAGCGCGGCGCGCAGGCCACCCAGGAACAGATACAGCAGAACACAGACCAGGAGGGTGGCTTCCACCAGCGCCTTGACGATGGTGTTGGCGGCGCGCCCAACCAGTTGGCCGCGGTCGTAGAACACCTTGACCGTCATGCCCGGCGGCAGGCGTGGCGCCAGTTCCTCCAGCTTGGCCTTGACCGCATCGACCACCTGGCGCGCATTGGCGCCGCGCAAGCCGAGTACCAGTCCCTGCACCGTCTCGCCCTTGCCGTCGATACTCACGGCGCCGTTGCGGGTGGCGCTGCCGACCCGCACCGTCGCCACGTCGCCTACCGTAACGTAGGCGCCATGCGCCTGCGCCACTACGATCCGGCGTAAATCCTCCAGCGAACCGACGCTGCCTTCCAGTCGCACCACCAGCGCTTCTTCGCCTTGCTGCACGCGGCCGGCGCCGTCGTTGCGGTTGTTTTCTTCCAGCGCCTGCTTCAATTGCGCCAGCGTCACGCCGCGCGCCGCCAGCAGGGCGGGATTGGGCGCCACTTCGAAGGTGCGCACCAGGCCACCGAGCGCGTTGATGTCGGCCACCCCGGGCAGGGTGCGCAATGCCGGCCGCAGCACCCAGTCCAGCGTGCTGCGCTTTTCGGCCAGCGAATAGCCATCGCCTTCCAGCGAAAACATGAACATTTCGCCGAGCGGCGTGGTGATCGGCGCCAGTCCGCCGAGCGTGCCGGGCGGCAAATCGCGCATGGTGCCGGCCAGACGCTCGGAGACTTGCTGGCGCGCCCAGTAGACGTCGGTGCCGTCGAGGAAATCGATCGTGATGTCGGCAATGCCGTATTTGGATACCGAACGCACCATCCGTTTGCTGGGTATTCCCAGCATCTCGATTTCAATCGGCGTCGCGACCCGTTGCTCGACTTCTTCCGGAGTCATCCCCGGCACCTTGAGGATGACCTTGACCTGGGTAGGCGAAATGTCGGGAAAGGCGTCGATCGGCAGGTTCAGGTAGGCGAACGCGCCGGCCAGCGCCAGGCCGAGTGCCGCCACCACGACCAGCAGGCGCTGCCGCAGCGAAAAATCGATCAAGGTGGCAAGCATTACTTCACCTCCATCAGGATCGCCTTCAGCGCCGCCACGCCGGACGAAGCGACGCGGTCGCCGATGCCGAGCGCACCACTGACCACCACGCTGTCGTCGCTGCGCGCCAAGACCTGGACCGGAGTTGCCGCCACGCCGCCTGGGTTGGCGATAAACACCAGATTTTTACCGCCCGTCTGGACCAGGGCCGACAACGGCAACCGGAACGGGACGGCGCCCGGCGCCGGGTCCAAGCGCGACTGGATGTCGACCGCCACCGATTCGCCCGGATACAAGGTTTTCGGATAGCTGCTCAGGCGGGCATGCACCAGCACGGTTTGCGACGCGCCGACGACGGCGGGCACCGCCGTTATCTTGCCTTGCGCGCCGCGTCCTGGCAGCTCGACCACATCGCCGACGGCAAGCAGCGCCGCGCGCTCCGGCGCCAGCGCGATGTCCAGCGTCAGCGCATCCAGGCGGGCGATGCGAAACAGCGGAGTCGCGGCGTCCATCCGCTGCCCAGGCAGCGCCGATGCCTCGATCACGACACCATCGATCGCCGATGTCAGCGCAACATTGCCGTTCACGTTGGCGGATTTGCCAACGGGAGTGCGATTGCCACTGATCCTGAGTTCGGACTGGCGTGCCGCTAGCATCGCGTTGGCCTCGGACAGGCGGGCCTGGCTGGCGCGCAAGCGTGCCAGCGGAATGATGCCCTCATCGAATAGCTCGGTATCGCGCCGGGCGTTGTCAGCTGCGACTTCGCGTTGCGCCGCCGCTTCCGCCAGTCCGCGCTGGCTTTCCGCAATCTGCGGGCTGGCCAGCAGCGCCAGCGTTTGCCCTGCCTGTACAGCGTCGCCGAGTGCCGCCTGCACCCGCGTCACCAAACCAGCCACCGGCGCGGCGACGATGAATTGAGCTTGCGCCGGAATCGTCACCGTCGCGGTGGCGCTCAATACCTGCTTCCGGGCGGGGGCGGCTTCGGTGAAACGGACCCCAAGCGCGTTTTGCTGCTGGCTGGAGAGCGGCAGCATTTGCTGTGCCTGCGCCGTTGGCGCAAGAACAGCCGTCATTACGAGCGCAGGCAGCCAAAGGCCTGCGCGAAATTGGCATCGCATTGCATTTCCCCAAGGGAGTGCCGCCGTATGGCGGCGATCATCAGGACCGACTTAGCAGCGCGCTAGCCGGCAACGTCTGGCGGGGTCAGGAATGTGCAGGTGGCGCGAGCGCCGGGGGAGGGCTGCCGGCGCATTCGAAGCGG
>DATJCV010000495.1:0-2187 GCA_035497775.1 Burkholderiaceae bacterium
GGCCGCCGCTCGCGACCTGATCGACGCCTTCTGGCCGGGGCCGCTGTCGCTGATCCTGAAACGCGCCGCGCGGATTCCTGATGCGGTTTCCGGCGGCCAGGACACGATCGCGCTGCGCTGCCCGTCGCATCCGGTGGCGCAAGCCTTGCTGCGCGCTTTCCGCGCCGGCCGCGGCGGCGTCGCCGCGCCCTCGGCCAACAAGTTCGGCCGCGTCAGCCCAACCACCGCGCAGCATGTGCGCGATGAATTCGGTGCGCCGCAGCCGGCGATCGGGCACGGCGTGCTGAATTGCGTGCTGGACGGCGGCGCCAGCGCGGTCGGCATCGAATCGACGATACTCGACCTGTCGCGCCTCGCCAGCCACGGCCCGGTGTTGCTGCGTCCCGGCCACATCAGAGCCGACCAGATCGCCGCCGTGCTCGGCCGTCAGCCGAGTTTGCCCGATGCCGCCGCGCCGCGCGCTTCCGGTACGCTCGACGCCCACTACGCGCCGCGCACGCCAGTGGCGCTATTGCACGGTGAAGAATTGGCCGCCGCATTGAACCGCCTGCTCCATGCCGGACGCCGCGTGGCACTGATCCACTACTCGGATCTGCCGGCCGCCAGCGCCAGCGTGCGTTTGGCCGCCGAGCCGGACAGCTATGCGCATGCGCTGTATGCCGCGCTGCGCACGATGGACCAGGCGGGCGCCGAACTGATGTTGGTGGAAGCGCCGCCAAACGGGCCGGAATGGCGGGGTGTCAACGACCGCCTGCGTCGGGCCGCCCACGATTCCCTCGGCATCCTGAGGAATTTCATCTAAAAACGCGTTCGCCGGCTGGATTGTCCACTTGGCAAGCAAAGTGAATCCACGCATACTTCGGGTTAAGAAATAGAGCGATCGTTCTTTTTTCTTGGAAAAATTCCAAAGGAGATGGCAATGCGTTCATGCCAATTTGCATTGATGGTGCTGGCCGGCGCCGTTCTGGCGGGTTGCGGCGGCAACAACAATGACTCCGGCACCAAGATCAAATACAACAGTCAGGTGACGTTTGGCGACAGCTTGTCCGACGTCGGCTCTTATGCGGTTGGCACCGTCGCCGCTCTCAAAGGCGGCAAGTTCACCATTAATGGCGACCATACCGCGACCAACCCTGAACTGACTGGCAAGAACTGGACCGAGCATATGGCTGCGCAATTCGGCTTGCCGGTACCATGCGCTGCCCAAACTGGTCTGGATGGCGATGCCGGCCAAGGGTTTTCGGTGCCGGTGGTTAATCATGCGGGCTGCTATGGCTACGCGATGGGCGGTTCGCGGGTGACCAACCCGGTCGGGCCGAACCATAAGCTGACCGGCAGTGCGCTGGGTGCTTTGACCGTGCCGGTGGTAACACAGATCGTCAACCATCTGGCCGCGGCCGGCGGAAAATTCAAGGGCGATGAAATCGTTTTCGTGATGGCGGGCGGCAATGACCTGTTGTTACAGTTGGGCGTGCTGTCGGCAGGCGCGACGGCTGCCGGCGCCGCTGCTGGCGCCACCGTATTTGCCACCAGCCTCATTACGCAACTCGCCGCCGGCGCCACTAACCCGGCCACCGCCGCACAGGCGATCGGCTTCGCACTGAATACTGAAATGGCGCGGCCTGGCCATACGGAGACTACTCTGGTCCAAGCCGCCGTCACCGCTGCCGCAGTTCAGCCGGGCAATGCTGCAGTCGCTTCGCCCGCCGTGTACGGCCCGATGGTTGCCAAGGCTCAGGCTGATGCCACTGCGGCCGGGGCTGCCGCCGGCGCCGCTTACATCAATGCCAACAGCCCATCCGTGGTTGCTTCCATGGCGACCACGGGTGCCGAACTGGTGGCGCAGATAAAAACTCAGATCGTGACCAAGGGCGCCAACCGCGTCGTCGTCAATAATCTGCCGGACGTCGCCAGCACGCCTGCCGGGCTGAGTAAGGATGCTGCGACCAAGGGCCTGATCAACGCCATGGTCGACGCCTTCAATGCGGAATTGAGCACTGGCCTGGCTGGCGAAAGCAAAGTGTTACTGGTGGACGTATTTGCCGTCAGTCGTGATCAGTCGATCAATCCGGCCGCATATGGATTAACCAATGTCACGGAGGTCGCTTGCGACCTCAGCCCCGCCAAAAATTCACTGGGCAGTTCGCTGGCTTGCAATGGCAGCAATCTGAAACCGGGGGATGTCAG
>DATJCV010000496.1:0-4181 GCA_035497775.1 Burkholderiaceae bacterium
TGGTGGCCAGTAGCGGCGGCGGCGCTGCTCAGCCTGCCGCTGGTGGCGCCGATGCTGGGCATGCCGTTCGGCTTCGACTGGATGCTGCCTGGTTGGCTGCAACTGGCGTTGGCGACGCCGGTGCAATTCTGGCTCGGCGCCCGCTTCTATCGGGCCGGATGGAAAGCGCTGCGGGCGCGCAGCGGCAACATGGACCTGCTGGTGGCGCTCGGCACCAGCGCCGCCTACGGACTCTCGCTGTATCTGCTGCTGGCGCATGGCGAACATGCCGGCATGCATCTGTATTTCGAATCCTCGGCGATGGTGATCACGCTGGTCTTGCTCGGCAAATGGCTGGAAACGCGTGCCAAGCATCAAACCGTGGCCGCGATCCGGGCGCTGGAATCGCTGCGGGCCACGGTGGCCACCGTGCGGCGTGATGGCACCGATCGTCAAGTGCCGCTGGATCAGCTGCGGCTGGGCGATATCGTGATCGTGCGTCCCGGCGAACGGGTGCCGGCCGATGGCCGGATCGTCGATGGCGCCAGCCACCTGGACGAAGCGCTCCTGACCGGCGAAAGCCTGCCGGTGGCCAAAACCGTGGGCGATGCCGTCACCGGCGGCGCCATCAATGCCGAAGGCGTCCTGACGATCGAAGCCACCGCGGTCGGCGGCGCCACCATGCTGTCGCAAATCATCCGCATGGTGGAAGACGCGCAGGCAGTCAAGGCACCGATCCAGCGTCTGGTGGACCAGGTCAGTGCGGTATTTGTGCCGGCCGTGCTGCTGGTCTCGGCCATTACCCTGCTGGCCTGGGGCTGGCTGACCGGCGACTGGCAGGCAGCGCTGCTGAATGCGGTCGCGGTGCAGGTGATCGCCTGCCCGTGCGCGCTCGGGCTGGCGACACCGGCTTCGGTCATGGTCGGCACCGGCGTCGCCGCCCGCTACGGCATCCTGATCAAGGATGCCGAGGCGCTGGAAACCGCACATGCGGTCACGACCGTCGCCTTTGACAAGACCGGCACCCTGACCGAAGGAAAGCCGGCGCTGGTGGCCATCGAAACCACCGATGGCGCCCCGCAGCGGATACTGGAGGTGGCGGCCGCGTTGCAGCAGTACAGCGACCACCCGCTGGCAAAAGCGGTGCTGCAACAAGCCGCCGCGCACGGGATCGTCGCGCCGGCAGCCAGCGCCGCCAGAGCACTGGCCGGGCGCGGCGTGCAGGCACGGGTCGGCGAACGCACCGCCTACCTCGGCAACCGCCGCTTGATGACTGACATCGGCGCCGCCACCGCCGCGCTGGAAGCCGTTGCGGCGCAGCACGAAAATGCCGGCCGCACCGTCTCCTGGCTGGCACTCGGGGATGCCGGCGGGATGCAGGTGGCCGGCGTGCTGGCGTTCGGCGACACGATCAAGGCCACGGCCCAGCAAGCGATCACGCGCCTGGCCGAAATCGGCGTGAAATCGGTGATGCTGACCGGCGACAATCCAGGCAGTGCTCGCGCGGTGGCGTCGGCGCTCGGCATCGGCGAATACCACGCGGAAGTGCTGCCGGCCGACAAGGCGGCGGTGGTCGCCGATTTGCAGCGCGACGGCCAGATCGTGGCGATGGTGGGCGATGGCATCAACGACGCGCCGGCGCTGGCAGCCGCCAACATCGGCATCGCGGTCGCCAGCGGCACCGACGTCGCGATGCACGCGGCCGGGATTACGCTGATGCGCGGCGACCCGCGCTTGGTGGCGGACGCGATCGACATTTCGCACCGCACCTGGCGCAAGATCCGGCAAAACCTGGGCTGGGCCTTCATCTACAATGTCATCGGCATTCCGCTCGCGGCCTTCGGCTACCTGAATCCGGTGATCGCCGGCGCCGCGATGGCGGCCAGCAGCGTCAGCGTGATTTCGAATGCCCTGCTGCTGCGGCGCTGGAAGCCGCGCGCCAACCCGGGAGCGTCATGATGAATAGCAGCATGAATATCGGCCAGGCCGCGGACGCTTCCGGCGTCAGCGCCAAAATGATCCGCTACTACGAAAGCATCGGCCTGATTGCGTCGGCCAACCGCAGCGATGCCGGCTACCGCAAGTATGGCGAGAAGGAAATCCAGATCCTGCGCTTCATCAAGCGCTCGCGCGATCTCGGCTTTTCGCTCGATCGCATCAAGACCCTGCTGGGCTTGTGGGAAGACCGCTCGCGCCAGAGCGCCGACGTCAAGCAACTGGCGCGGCAATACATCACCGAACTGGCGCGTGACATCGCCAAGCTGCAGTCCATCCGCGACCAGCTGCAGCACCTGACTGACTGCTGCCAGGGCGACCAGCGGCCGGATTGCCCGATCATCGACGATCTGGCGAGTCGCGCGCCGTGAGGCATGCACATCAGCAGGCAGCCGGCCGCGAACTGTCGATGCCGCGCCAATGAGCTTGAGAGTATGCTGAAAAAGACAAATAAAAATGCCCATGTCGGGGCAGAATGACAACGAGTATATGAATCGCAGGCCGCATGCATGTTCGACTGGAAATCCAATAAAGTGCCAGTATGCTGTAGATTTGCTTGTATTACAGCCACAAAAATAGGTGTATGAACGGAGTATGTAACTTCTTGAGCCTGCTTGCGCAATTCGGCAGCAAACATGATGGAGCATCTGCAGGCACCGCCTATCCTCGGTCAAGCGGCAAGATTTGAAAATCCGAAATTCAACAGGAAACCGGCATGAACATACCCGATCAGGAAGCCACTCCGCTCGATACGCCGGCGCCCAAGGGTGTCGCGCAAGCGACCCCGGCACCTGCCGCCCCGCCCCGCGAGCAAGCAGAGCCGAAAGGCCTGAGCGCCGCCGAAGCAAAGAGCCGGCTGGCGGCGGACGGTCCGAACCTGCTGCCCGGCAGTGCGCCGAAATCGATCATGGCCATCGTGCGCGAAATCCTGACCGAGCCGATGTTCCTGATGCTGCTGGCGGCCGGCGGCATCTATCTCGTGCTGGGCGACCGCGCCGAGGCGCTGTTCCTGCTTGGCTTCGTGTTCGTCGTGATCGGCATCACGCTGGCGCAGGAACGCAAGACGCAGCGCGCGCTGGAGTCCTTGCGCGACCTGTCGGCGCCGCGCGCGCTGGTGCTTCGCGACGGGCTGGAACAGCGGATCGCCGGGCATGAGGTGGTCCGTGGCGACCTGCTGGTGCTGCGCGAGGGCGACCGCATTGCCGCCGATGCGCTTCTGCTGAGTGGCTTGCTGGAGGTGGACGAATCGCTGCTCACCGGCGAAGCGGTGCCGGCGGCCAAGCTGCCGCGCCTGCAGGAAAACGGCGCGCCGCTGGATATGCCGGGCGCCACCGATAGCGCGGCGTTGTTTGCCAGCACGGTCATCACCCGCGGTGTCGGCCTGGCGAGGGTATGCGCCACTGCCAGCGCGACTGCGGTGGGGCGCATCGGCGCCGACCTGGCTGCCACCGTCGAGCCGCCCTCCGCGCTGCAATTGGCCTCGCGCACGCTGGTGCGCAGGCTCGGCTTGGCCGCGCTGCTGCTCGCCAGCCTCCAGGTATTGCTGGGCTGGTGGTGGGACGGCCGGCCGGCACTGGAAAGCCTGCTGTCCGGCATTGCGTTGGCAATGGCCATCCTGCCCGAGGAAATCCCGGTCATTCTCACCGTGTTCCTGGCACTGGGTGCCTGGCGCATCTCCAAGCAACGCGTCCTGACCCGGCGCGTCTCTGCGGTGGAGGCGCTGGGCACCATTACCGTGCTGGCGGTCGACAAGACCGGCACACTGACGCTCAATCGCATGGCGGTCGCCGAACTCGCTACCAGCGGCGCGCATTTCACGCCCACAGGTGCGAGCGAACTGCCAGAGGACTTTCACGAGCTGGCCGAATTTGCGATGCTGGCCACGCCGGGCGACCCCTTCGATCCAATGGAAAAGGCGATTCAGCAATTTGGCCACCAATGGCTGGCGGGCACCGAACATGTGCACGACGATCGCGTGCCGGAGTTCGAATACGCGCTCTCCAGCGAGATCCTGGCCATGACGCGGGTATTCGCCAGTGCCGATCCAGCGCGGCACCTGCTGGCCACCAAGGGCGCACCAGAGGCAGTGGCCGACCTGTGCCACCTGGATGCGCCGCAACTGGACGCGATCCGGGCCCAGGTCGAGGCGATGGCCGAGCGCGGCCTGCGCGTGCTGGGCGTGGCGCGCGGGCGCTGGCATGGCACGG
>DATJCV010000497.1:0-5477 GCA_035497775.1 Burkholderiaceae bacterium
CGACGTCACCGGTTCGATCGAACTGCCGAAGGACAAGGAAATGGTGATGCCGGGCGATAACGTCTCGATCACGGTGCAATTGATCAACCCGATCGCGATGGAAGAAGGCTTGCGCTTTGCGATCCGCGAAGGCGGCCGCACGGTCGGCGCCGGCGTCGTCGCCAAGATTATCGAGTAATTCGTCGATTCGCCGATTAACGCAGTTTGATTGATATGCTGCAAGCGAACTCTCGCTTGCAGCTCGTTCTTTAAAGGAAAAATAATGGCAACCCCGAACCAGAAAATCCGTATTCGCCTGAAGGCATTTGACTATCGGCTGATCGACCAGTCCGCGCTGGAAATCGTCGATACCGCCAAACGTACCGGCGCCGTGGTCAAGGGTCCCGTGCCGCTGCCAACACGGATTCAGCGTTTCGATGTGCTGCGCTCGCCGCACGTCAACAAGACCTCGCGCGATCAGTTCGAGATTCGTACCCACGTGCGCCTGATGGATATCGTGGACCCGACCGACAAGACGGTGGATGCCTTGATGAAGCTGGATCTGCCGGCCGGCGTCGACGTCGAAATCAAGCTTCAGTAAAAGCGGGATCGCGGATTGCCGGCCGACGACGAACCTGTCGATGCCAATAATCCGCGCATTTAAGTATTGTGGAAAGAAAAGCGCCGCGCTATAATGCTCGGCTTCGGTAAGAATGCCTATTGTATTCTTGCGTTATCAAGCAGTACCAATATCAGCCCCGCCCAATCGCAGGCGGGAATGGAGAAAACGATGAGCTTGGGCCTTGTTGGTCGCAAGGTTGGAATGATGCGCATCTTTACGGATGACGGGGATTCGATTCCTGTAACCGTACTGGATGTCTCCAACAACCGTGTGACCCAAATCAAAACGCCGGACACGGACGGTTATTCCGCTGTTCAGGTCGCATTCGGTCAGCGTCGCGCTTCTCGCGTGAATAAAGCTGCCGCCGGTCACTACGCCAAAGCAGGTGTTGAGGCGGGGACTATCCTTAAAGAATTCCGTATCGATGCCGACAAGGCTGCCGAGATGAAGGCTGGTGACGTCGTCGCCGTCAGTCTGTTCGCGGCTGGCCAAATGGTGGATGTGCAGGGTACGTCCATCGGTAAGGGTTATGCCGGTACGATCAAGCGTTACAACTTCGCTTCGGGTCGTGCCAGTCACGGTAACTCGCGTTCGCACAACGTGCCGGGTTCGATCGGTATGGCGCAGGATCCGGGTCGGGTATTCCCTGGCAAGCGCATGACCGGTCACATGGGCGACGTTACGTGCACCGTGCAAAATCTGGAAATTGCTCGTGTTGATGCCGAGCGCCAGCTGTTGATGGTCAAGGGTGCGGTGCCGGGTGCAAAAAATGGCCAGGTGGTCGTGTCGCCTGCAGTCAAACTCAAGAAGGGGGCTTAACAGATGGAACTCAAGCTCCTTGATGAACAAGGTCAGGCGGCTTCCAATGTCGCCGCGCCCGATACCATTTTCGGTCGCGACTACAACGAAGCGCTGATCCACCAAGTCGTGGTTGCCTACCAGGCGAACGCGCGTAGCGGTAACCGCAAGCAGAAGGATCGTGAAGAGGTGCATCACACGACCAAGAAGCCGTGGCGCCAAAAAGGCACCGGTCGCGCGCGCGCCGGTATGTCGTCCTCGCCATTGTGGCGCGGCGGCGGTCGTATTTTTCCAAATTCGCCGGAAGAAAATTTCACGCACAAGGTCAACAAGAAAATGTATCGCGCAGGTGTCTGCTCGATTCTTTCCCAGTTGGCGCGCGAAGGGCGTCTGTCGGTCATCGAAAATCTGACGATCGAAGCGCCGAAAACCAAGCTGTTGTCGCAAAAGCTGAAAGGCATGGGTTTGGATTCCGTGCTGGTGATTACGGACAATCTTGAAGAAAACCTGTTTCTGGCGTCGCGCAATCTGCCGAGCGTGCTGATTGTCGAGCCGCATCAAGCGGATCCGGTTTCGCTGGTGTTTTACAAGAAAATCCTGATCACCAAGTTGGCCCTGGCAAAGATCGAGGAGATGCTGGCATGAGCGCAATGGCAAAACATGGCGAAGAGCGCTTGATGAAAGTGCTGCTGGCGCCGGTAATCTCGGAAAAAGCGACGATGCTGGCCGAGAAAAACGAGCAGGTCGTGTTTCTCGTGATGGCGGATGCCACCAAGGTGGAAGTCAAGGCTGCAGTTGAGTTGCTGTTCAAAGTCGAAGTTGAGTCGGTGCAGGTTGCCAATCGCAACGGCAAGCAAAAGCGGTCCGGTAAATTCAACGGCCGCCGCAACCATACTCGGCGCGCCTTTGTGTGTCTGAAGCCGGGTCAGGAAATCAACTTTACCGAGGAGGCTAAGTAATGGCACTGGTTAAAGTAAAACCGACCTCGCCCGGCCGTCGCGGCATGGTGAAGGTGGTCAATTCCGATCTGTACAAGGGGCGGCCGTTTGCGGCGCTGACCGAAAAAAAATCGAAGAGCGCCGGCCGTAACAACAATGGTCATATCACCACCCGGCATTTGGGCGGTGGTCACAAGCAGCACTATCGTGTGATCGATTTCCGTCGCAACAAGGATGGTATCGTGGCCAAGGTGGAGCGTATCGAATACGATCCGAACCGCAGTGCCAACATCGCCTTGCTGTGCTATGCGGATGGTGAGCGTCAGTACATCATCGCAACCAAGGGCATGGCCGTCGGCGATCAGCTGATGAATGGTTCGGAAGCGCCGATCAAGTCGGGTAATTGCCTGCCGATTCGCAATATCCCGGTCGGTACCACGATGCATTGCATCGAAATGTTGCCTGGCAAGGGCGCGCAAATCGCGCGCAGCGCCGGCGCTGCGGTGGTGTTGATGGCGCGCGAGGGCACCTACGCCCAGGTGCGCCTGCGTTCCGGCGAGGTTCGTCGGGTGCACATCGAATGCCGGGCAACGATTGGCGAAGTCGGTAACGGCGAGCACAATCTGCGCAAGATCGGCAAGGCCGGTGCGATGCGCTGGCGCGGTGTTCGTCCGACCGTGCGTGGTGTGGTGATGAACCCGGTTGATCACCCGCACGGCGGTGGCGAAGGTAAAACGGCGGCGGGTCGTCATCCGGTGTCGCCATGGGGTCAGCAAACGAAGGGCAAGCGGACGCGCCGCAACAAGCGCACCACTTCGATGATCGTTTCGCGCCGCGGCAAGAAATAAGGAATAAGACATGACACGTTCATTGAAAAAAGGGCCGTTTTGCGATGCCCATCTGGTGAAGAAGGTCGAAACCGCGCAAGCGGTAAAAGACAAGAAGCCGATCAAAACTTGGTCGCGCCGTTCGACGATCATGCCGGATTTCATCGGATTGACGATTGCAGTGCACAACGGCAAGCAGCATGTGCCGGTGTACATATCGGAAAACATGGTCGGGCATAAGCTCGGCGAGTTTGCGCTGACCCGGACCTTCAAGGGCCATGCCGCCGACAAGAAGGCTAAGAGATAAGGTGCATGATGGAAACTAAAGCTACCCTGCGCGGTGTGCGATTGTCGGCTCAAAAGGGCCGTCTGGTTGCCGATCTGGTCCGCGGAAAAAAAGTCGATCAGGCGCTCAATATTTTGACGTTCAGCCCGAAAAAAGGCGCGGTCATCATCAAGAAGGTGCTTGAATCCGCGATTGCGAATGCCGAGCACAATGATGGTGCTGATATCGACGAATTGAAAGTCACCACGATTTATGTCGAAAAAGGTTCGGTCCTGAAGCGGTTTACTGCGCGCGCCAAAGGCCGGGGTGATCGTATCTCGAAACAATCCTGTCACATTTACGTGACTGTCGGCAACTAAGGAGTCACGATGGGACAGAAGATACATCCGACCGGCTTTCGTCTTGCGGTAACCCGCAATTGGGGTTCGCGTTGGTATGCTGGCAGCAATAATTTCGCCACCATGCTGAACGAAGACCTGAAGGTTCGCGCCTACCTGAAGACCAAGCTCAAAAATGCATCGGTGGCGCGTGTCGTCATCGAGCGCCCGGCCAAGAATGCGCGCATCACAATTTACAGTTCGCGCCCGGGTGTGGTGATCGGCAAGAAAGGCGAAGATATCGAAGTGCTGAAGCAGGCGCTGACCAAGATGATGGGCGTGCCGGTGCACGTCAATATCGAGGAAATCCGCAAGCCGGAAACCGATGCGCAGCTGATCGCCGATTCGATCGCCCAGCAGCTCGAGAAGCGGATCATGTTCCGCCGCGCCATGAAGCGCGCGATGCAGAACGCGATGCGCCTTGGTGCCCAAGGCATCAAGATCATGTCGTCTGGCCGTTTGAATGGCATCGAAATCGCCCGCAAGGAGTGGTACCGCGAGGGTCGCGTGCCGCTGCACACATTGCGGGCCGAGATTGATTATGGCTTTGGCGAAGCGCAAACCACGTACGGCATCATCGGCATCAAGGTGTGGGTGTACAAGGGCGATCGCTTGGCAAATGGCGAAGCGCCGACGCTGGACAACGTTGCTGACGATGAACGCAAGCGCCGCGCACCGCGTCGTGACGATGGCAAGCCGGCCGGCCGGCCGCGCTCCAAGCGGCCTGAGGGTGTCGCAGCTGCGCCTGCTGCGGCGCCGGCAGCCGCCAAGCGCGTGCGCACCAAAAAGCCGGATGATGCGGTCGCCGCCACCGGTGAAACCGCCGAGAAAGCAGGAGAATAATCATGCTGCAACCAGCACGCAGAAAATATCGCAAGGAACAGAAGGGTCGCAACACCGGGATTTCGCACTCGCGCGGAACAGCCGTCTCGTTTGGCGAATTTGGTCTGAAGGCAGTCGGTCGTGGTCGTATCACGGCGCGCCAGATTGAAGCGGCGCGACGCGCGATGACACGCCATATCAAACGCGGTGGTCGTATCTGGATTCGAATTTTCCCGGACAAGCCAATTTCGCAGAAGCCGGCTGAAGTCCGGATGGGCAATGGCAAGGGCAATCCTGAGTTTTATGTGGCCGAAATCCAGCCGGGCAAGATGCTGTATGAAATGGACGGCGTCGATGAAGCATTGGCGCGTGAAGCGTTTCGTCTGGCCGCCTCCAAATTGCCGTTGCAAACGACTTTTGTCGTGCGCCAAATCGGCCAATAACAGGAATACACCATGAAAGCAACTGAACTCCGCGGCAAGGACCAGGCTGCGCTGGCGAAAGAATTGCGCGATTTGCTCAAGGCGCAATTCGGACTGCGCATGCAGGTGGCGACGCAACAGCTTGGCAACACGTCCCAACTCAAGAAAGTGCGCCGTGATATCGCGCGCGTGAAAACGGTCATGAATCAGAAGGATGCGCAGCAATGAACGATACAGTGAAGCAGTCGTCGAAGCGTACGCTGACCGGCAAGGTTGTCTCCGACAAGATGGACAAGACGATCACGGTATTGATCGAGCGCCATGTCAAACATCCGCTGTATGGCAAGATCATCACGCGCAGCAATAAGTACCATGCGCATGACGAATCAAACCAGGCCAAGGCTGG
>DATJCV010000498.1:0-8408 GCA_035497775.1 Burkholderiaceae bacterium
TTCATCCGGCGTGATATTCGGCGAAAAGAAATTGCCGAATGGCGTCGCGATCTGGCGTCCGCCTGCATATTCGGCGCCACCGCGTGCGGTATGGCATGCCATGCAATTGCCGGCGCGTACCAGGTAAGCGCCGCGCGTGACTTCCGCTACCGGGTCGGTGACGGCCTTGCTGGCGACCTGATCCGGGTCATTATCCGGCAGGTACGGCAACCCGAAAATCAGCATTGCCGCCAATAGCAGCAATGCTGCAAAAATGGAAAAAATGCGCTTCATCGATGTGTCCGGTTATTGCGTAAAGCTGCCACATGAGAGCGGCAGTTTGTCGATGATGGTTGGCGCGGGCGCAGTGTTGGCCGGCACTGCCTGAGCCGCCAGCCAGGCGGCAGCCGCGTTGATATCGTCGTCCGACATGCGAGCCACGATTTGAGCCATGCAATCCGGTGCGGCCGCATGTCGCGAGCCGTTTTTCCAGGCGCCGAATTGCGCATTCAGATAATCGCGCGGCAAGCCGAGCAGCCCCGGGATCGACGGCAAAACGCCCGTCAACGCCTGGCCGTGACAGGCAATGCAGGCCGGCACTTTTTTTGCCGTATCGCCGGCATGAACCAGTTGCCGTCCGCGTTCCAGCGTTGTCGCGCTTGCCGTGGACGGTTGCGGCGGAGGGTAGGGCGGTTGCAACGATGAAAAATAATCGGCGATCTCATGCAGATAAGCATCCGACAAGTGATCCACCATGTAAATCATGAGCGGATAGCGGCGCCGGCCTTCACGGAAATTGACCAGCTGGTTGTACAAGTACCCGGCCGGCTTGCCGGCGATGCGCGGATAAAAGCCGTCGCTGGCGGCACGGCCTTCCTTGCCGTGGCAGGAAGCACAGGCGATGGCACGTTGCGCGATGCTGTCGGGCAGCGTCTGCGCCAGCGCGCCGGTGGCGGCCACATGCAGGCCAAGCGCGAGCGCGACGGTCACTCCGCCCCTTGTGGCCTGCCGCAGCAAGCGCGCAATATGACGCGGCAATGGGTTCAACCCAAACATAAATAACTTCCTCGGAGGGATTGATTCTGGTGCTCGATTCAGGCAGCGGGTGCGCGCGCCCGATTCGCGGGTTTGATCCAATGAAACACCGCATGATAGTGGTTTCCATGGACAGACGCCGGGCGGGCCGCACGCCGCGGCTTGCGAGCTGTTTTCGCCGGAAACCTTCGTTGATGGCTGCCCTCGGAGGCTTGCCAGGTGGCGCATATTTGCCGCTCCACCGGCAGCATTGCCGGCCGCCGCATCCAGCGCGCCTGATGCGGTTTCATCAGGCGCGCTGGATCACGCCACGATCACCACTTCCGCCTTGCCTTCCTTGCGCAGCAGATTGACGCCGACATTGTTCGGATAGCGCTGCAGCCGCAAATCGATGGTGCTGCTGCCGATCGCCAGGTTGGTAATGGTGACGTGATCCAGAAATTCCGGTAATTGCGGATTCTTGAAGCGGATTTCCGGTTTGTCGGGATCGAACGACAGTCCGAGGCAGGCTTGCAGCAGATAAAACACGGCGGCGGCGGACCAGGCTTGCGGCGAGCAGGCCACCGGATACAGCGTCGGACCTTCCTCCGGCCGCTTTTCAAAACCGCAAAACAATTCCGGCATCCGGTGCTGGTCCATGAACAAGCTGGCTTCGCGCAAACCACCAAAAATCGCCATGGCCTTGCCGGTAAAACCGTAGCGCGCCAGACCGTCGGCGATCAACGCGTTGTCGTGCGGCCAGACCGAGCCATTGTGATAAGCCATCGGGTTGTAGCGCACTTCGCGCGAGGCGAGGGTGCGCACGCCCCAGCCGCAAAAGGAATCATCGCGCAGCAGGCGGTCGGCTACCCGTACCGCATGCTCGACGTCGGCGATGCCGCTCCATAGCGCATGGCCGGCGTTGGACGTCGCCACCGCGCATTGCCGTTTTTCGCCATCCAGAGCCAGTGCATAGGTGCCGATTTCTTCGCACCAGAAGGCCTGGTTGAATTTTTTCTTCAATTGCTGTGCCGCCTTGTCGAGATCCCTGGCCAGCACCGGCTCATCCAGCAAGCGCGCCAGGCATGCGGCTTGCCGCTTCGCTTCATAGACATACGCTTGCACTTCACACAGCGCAATCGGTGCTTGCGCCATTTGGCCATCGTTGTGGAAGATCGAATCGTGCGAATCCTTCCAGCCTTGCTGCGCCAACCCCTGATCGGTATAGCGCGCATATTCGACGAAGCCGTCGCCATCGCGATCGCCACACTGGTCGATCCAGCGCAGCGCGTTTTTGATGTTGCCCCAGATACCGCGGATAAAGTCCAAATCGCCGGTGCGCTCGTAGTAGGCGCCAGCCAGACCGATGAACAAGGGTGTTGCATCGACGGTGCCGTAATAGCGGCGAAATGGCACTTCTCCCAGCAGCGCCAGTTCGCCCTCACGCGCTTCGTGCAGAATCTTGCCCGGCTCGGCATCGCGCACGGGATCGAGCTCGGTAGATTGGGTCGAAGCCAGAAACGCCAGTACGCCGCGCGCCATGCCGGGATCAATCCACAGGAATTCACGCGCGGTCAAAATGCCGTCGCGGCCGAAAGTCGTGGCATACCACGGCAGGCCGGCATACGGATATGGCCCTTGCGGCAAACGCGTGGTCAGCATGACCAAATCGGCCATCGAGCGGTCGAGCCAGTTATTGAAGGCGCTGTCCGACGTCGTGATGCTGCACCGGTCACGGGTCTGAACAGCGACTTCGTTTTCGACGTGCGCGTAGGCGGAAAAATAATCGAGCGGTTCGCGGCGCTGGCCGTCGCACGGTTCGCATTGCACCGTCACATAAAAATGCGATTCGCCCTTGGGTGGCAAGGACAGATGAAAGGCCGCCTGTTCGGCGCTCAAGCTGAAAGGCAGCGGATCGCACATGATGCGGGTTTTAAGGACCGCGTCATCCAGGCCGCGATAGCCGAGTACCGTTTCCCGCTCGCTGACTTGCGGCGGCAGTTTTGCGCCGCGCCGAAGCCGATGAAAGCCGCGTACTTCGAAAATATCCGAGTACTCGGCGCCGAAGGTCATCGACAGCGTCACGTCGATCGGCTTCATGCCGTAATTATTGACCCGCACATGCTCGTAGCAGGCATCATTCCACAGCAGCTTGGCGCGAAAAATATGCAGCAGGCCCTTTTCGGTATGGTTGCTGCCTTCCGGATGCAAATCGGGATTCATCAATTCGATGATGAACAAGCCGCTGTCATCCTTGACGGTCGAATTCAGAAAGAGCGGCCGAACACCGTCGATCAGCAGTTCGTGGCGCGACAAAAAGCAGGTGTCGCCGTGATATATGCCGGCACCGCGCGGACCGAACGGGTCCAGGTCGCCAAACAAATCGAATACCGCAAACGTATCGTTGTGTTTCAGAACGCGGCTGCGCTCATCGGTGGACGAGGCGGTAGCAAGAATGTACCAATGTTCGCCGACCTGAATTCTGTCCATAGCGGGCTCCCGTCAGTGACCGTTGGTACATGCCGACCGACCGCCTGCGGCACCGCGCTGGGCGCTGATTTGCAACTGCCGGGCGGCAATTTCCTGCGCATAGACTTGCAAGTAGCCTTGTGCCATATGCCGGGCCGTAAAGCGACGTTCGAATGCCGTACGGCATGCCTTCCTGTCGATCGAGTCGATGTGTTGTGCCGCGTGTATCGCCTCGCTCTGATTGGCCACAATAAAGCCGGTGACGCCGTCTTCGATGATTTCCGGCACCGAACCGTGGCGATATGCAATCACTGGCGTGCCGCAGCACAAGGCTTCGATCATGACCAGACCGAAGGGTTCAGGCCAGTCGATCGGGAACAGCAAGGCGCGTGCATGCTCGAGCAACTGCCGTTTCTCGTGCTCGTCGATTTCACCGATGTATTCGATCAGCGGCGAGCGTAACTTCGGCTTGATGCGCTGATTGAAATACGCTTCGTCAGCCTGATCGATTTTGGCGCCGATCAACAGCCGGATGTGGCAGCGCTGGGCAATTTCGATGGCACGGTCGATCCGCTTTTCCGGTGAAATCCGGCCGATGAAAGCAAAATAATCGCCTCGCTGCGGCGCATATGAATACAGTGTGGGCGGCAAGCCGTGATACACGGTCGCCAGCCAGTTGGCGCCGGGCACCGGCAGGCGCTGGCTATTGGAGATCGACACCAGCGGCACCTGATGGAAACGCTGAAATAGTGGCACCAGCTCCGGCAAATCGAGCCGCCCATGCATGGTCGTCAGATGGGCGGCGCCCAACTCCCGCGTCAGCGGAAAATGCAGGTAATCGGTATGGAAATGGACAATATCGAACTTCGGAGCCAGTTCGGCCACCTGATCCATCTGGATCGCATGATAGGCCAGCCACGCCGGGCGGCCGGGATTCGGACGCAGGCTGTGCTCAATGGCCGGAACCAGGGCGGCGCTGGTGATGGCGTCGCCGCTGGCAAACAGAGTGACCTCGTGACCTTGCCTGACCAGTTCTTCAGTCAGGTAGGAAATGACGCGTTCGGTACCGCCATATGCTTTGGGCGGAACACGTTCAAACAGTGGTGCGACTTGGGCGATTTTCATGCAGAGTCCGCAGGGCAGGGAAGAGACGAATGCAAGAGGCGTACCGTGCGCTGCACAGGTTTGCTTCACGCTGCAGAACTGGCAAGCAGAAGCTGGCGGCAAACCCATCGGAAAATGGAGAAAACCTTGCTGGTAGCCTGCCGTAAAAACTACTGGAAAATGGTAATTTTTACCAGTTGATTGACACTCTCTTGAACCGGGAAAAACAGGGCAGGATCAAACCGGTCGCCTTTGAGCCGACTTATTTCGGGTGTCTCCTTGATTCATCTTTCATCGACTTTGCTCATCGCATCGTCGATTCATCGTGCACATTTATTGCATGTCGAAAAATCCAAGGTAAAGCAGCGATTCTCCAGCGCACTTATTTTCTATCTCTGCCGCCAAGATGCATGCGCTCCTTGCTGAGATGAAATGATTAAGTCGTCGAGTTGCAATCCGCCATTCGTTGATACAAGTCCCGGACCAAGTCTGACACCTGGCATATCCCTTCATCCATGTCATTTGGCACTATCCCATTCAACGTAATGAACTGGAAAAATAACCGGGAGCAACCAATAAATCGATCACGTACTTTTATTGGCCTCCGGTCTTGCTTTCAGCTGAAGATGAAGAAAATCGAAACATATGGCTTGATTCTTGTCGCGCTGATCGTTGGGCATGCAGGAAATGCGTTTTCACAAGTGGTCAAACCGCCCGCGCCGCCCGCCGCACCGGCCGCCGCCGCAGCGACGGACGCATCGGCTGCGCCAGTCGCCCCGCCGCAAGCGATTGCGCTCCCGGATGTGGCAGCGCAAGCCGAAGCGACAGCGGCGCAACTACGTCAACTCGAAAGCCGAAATCGCGTCGATGACTTGATTGACTCGGTGGCCGTGGAACTGCCGGTGCTGAGCCAGGATCTGGCGTTCCGCGCCAGAGAGATGCAGCCACTGCTGTCAAAAAATTCCACGCTTGAGGCAATCCGAAATCAGGAAGGAAACTGGCGCGACATCGAGTTACGGGCGGCGGCAATCACGCAGGACCTGACCCGTGGTGCCTTGCAACTTGACGACGATTTCAAAGAACTGGAAAAACTGGAATCGACTTGGGATGCAACCACCAAGGCGGCAGTCGAGGCCAAGGCGCCGCCAGCCGTTCTGGAGCGTACGCGCGAAATCCGCAACAGCATCGGCAGTACTAAAAAGAAAGTACTGGACAATCGTGCCAAGGTATTGAGCTTGCAAGGAAAGTCGGCGGACGTAGGGGCGCGGGCAAAAGAATTGCGGCAAATTTTGGCAGGGGCGCGGGAGCGTGCCGTGACTCGCTTGTTATATCAAGATAGCCTGCCACTGTGGAACCTCGCCTATTGGACGGCGTGGATCAACAGTTTTTCCAACGAGGCTAGACAGGATTTGGCAAGCCAGGGTGCTGCCGTTGTCGAATATGCTCAGTCGCGTAGCGAGCGCTTTGGGTGGCATCTGGTGTTTTTTCTTGGGCTGGCAGTACTGCTGTCGGCAGCGCGGGAAAAAATCCGCAGATTGGACGATGCGGGCGGCAATTTGCAGCGCGCGGGAAAGGTGCTTGATATGCCAGTGGTCAGTGCGATGCTGATTGCGATGCTGGTCAGTACCTGGATCTATCCGCGCGCACCAAGAACGATGTGGGTCATTGTGAGCGTGCTGGGCGCTGCTCCTGTTTTTATCTTCGTACGGCGCATGATCGATGTCAGCCTGTATCCGATTCTGTGTGCGGTAATTGGTTTTTATCTCAGTGACCGGGTGCGTGATCTTTTAGCTCCGTTGCCGGGCGTGTCAAGGTTGATGCTGCTGGCGGAGTCCCTTCTGGTGATCCTGTTTTGCCGGTGGACGCTGCGCAAGGCGAACGCCTCGCCCAATGCGCCGGTGTCGGTACACGCATCGGTATGGCGAGTGATTCGCCTCGGTATTTGGCTCGTATTTTTTTTCTTTATCGTTGCGCTTGGATCGAATATCGGCGGTTATGTGCGGCTGGCGGATTTGATCGTGCGTACTACGCTGGGAAGCGTGTACACCGCAGTGGTGTTTTATGCGCTGATGCGGGTAGGTGAGGGCATGGTGCAAGGTCTGATGTCTCTCCCGCCCGTATCCATGCTCGGCATGGTCAAGCGGCACAAGATGTTGCTGATCAGCCGGATCAACCGCTTGTTGAGATGGATCGCGGTCTTGTTCTGGATCGGCATCACGCTGCAAGGCCCAGGTATATTGCAACCACTATTGGCTTCTGTCCAGTCGTTCTGGAAAGTATCACTCCGGATTGGTACCTTTGCGCTGACGGTGGAAAATATTTTTCTGTTCTTCTTCGTTCTGTGGGCAGCCGTCACGCTGTCGCGGCTTGCACGCTTTGTGCTGACCGAAGAAGTGTTCCCGAAGCTGCGGCTAGAACGTGGCTTGCCGTATGCAGTCACCACGATGCTGCACTATGTGCTGCTGCTTTCTGGCCTGGTATTGGCTGTGGGCGCGCTTGGCGTCGATATGACGAAATTCACTATCGTCGCGAGTGCCTTCAGTGTCGGCATCGGCTTTGGCTTGCAAAATGTCGTCAACAATTTTGTCTCAGGTTTGATTGTTTTGTTTGAGCGACCGATCAAGGTCGGTGACGTCATTCAGATCGACGACGTCATCGGGCGCGTGCAGCGCATTGGCATCCGGGCCAGCGTCGTGCTCAGCACGGCCGGTTCAGAAGTGATTATCCCGAATGGAAAACTGATTTCCGACAAGGTGACGAATTGGACGCTGTCGAACCAACTGCGTCAAATCTCGGTTTCCGTTATCACCAAGCCCGACATCGATGTCGTGGCCCTGCAAAAACTCTTGCCGCAAATTGCACGAAAAAATAAATGGGTAGCGGAAACTCCAGCGCCACAGGCATTATTTATCAAGCGCGGCCTGGATACTCTTGAATTTGAATTGCGAGCCTGGACTGGCGAACTGGACACCTGGGTTGAAGTCAGGAGCGACTTGACCACGGACGTCAACCAGGCGCTTCGGGCGCACGACATTGCCGCGCAAGCATCGAGCCCGTCGCCTGTGCCCGCAAGGCCATAAGGCAGTGCATCCGTCTGCCTGCAGGAAGAATTCACCAAAATAAAATCGTTCATCAAGAAAACAGCTCATTTTTTCCATGGTACTAAACGGAAATTTATGAGTGCTCTATTGCCACGGTTGATCTGGATCAGGCGCAAGTAACTCAAAACACAATATTGTGTCCAAAAGACGCGGTTTGACGTAACCGATTTACTTTACTTTATTGGAATAGGATCGATCATGAAAAAAATACTAGGCTATCTTCTTGCCAGCGCGCTCGCTGTTGTCAGCAGCTACAGTGTGGCGCAATCTTCCCCACCTAACGACGCGCAAATTGCGGCAATTGTCGTTGCGGCCAATACGGTCGATATCAACGGCGGGAAATTGGCGAAATCCAAAGCAACCGACAAGGAAGTCAAGGCCTTTGCGCAACGAATGGTTACCGATCATACCGGTGTGAACAAGGAAGCAACCGCGTTGGTTGGCAAGCTGCATGTCAAGCCTCAAGAAAGCGACACAAGCAAGAGCTTGAAAGACGAGGGCGCCAAAACACTTGCGCATTTGAAAACACTGAAAGGCGCTGCATTCGACAAAGCTTATATCGACAATGAGGTCACTTACCATGAACAGGTACTGGATGCGATCGACAAAACACTTCTTCCTAATGCAAAGAACGAACAGCTAAAAGCGCTTCTGACCAAGTATCGCCCAGTGTTCGAAGAACACCTGGAGCATGCCAAGCAGATTCAATCGGCCATGAAATAGGGTGAAAGTGCGATTTTT
>DATJCV010000499.1:0-2224 GCA_035497775.1 Burkholderiaceae bacterium
GTGCCGACCGAGTGCGACAGGATCAGGTTGCGCTGGAGCAGTTCCAGTTGTTCGTCGGGGATGCGGGTTTTCGCCAGCTTGCCGAAGCCGGTATTGATGCCGTAGGCGGCGTCACCCTTGGCCACGATCTGGTCGATCAGCGCCGCCGAAGCGACGATCGCCGGATAGGCCTCGGGCGCCAGCGTCAACGGCACCGCGCCGGCCCAGACCGCGCGCAAATCGGAGAGGGCGAATCGTCCCGGCTGGATGGTCAAGGTCTCTTGTCTCATGATGGGAGTATATTAAAAATTATTATTATTCATGTCCGAAATTCGATTGCATGCTTGGGAGTATGTGAAACGCTCAGGCGCTTGCCGCGTGCCCGGTGCCGGCCGTCCACAGCAGCGGAAACAATGCATGATCCATCGTCGCACCGGCCGGCAGTTCCTGCGCCAGGCCGGGGAATTCCGGCGACGTCACCCATGGCCGCGGCGCATGGCGGATGTCGTCGCCCAGAAAGCGCACCGAGAACACGCGCCGGCGACGATCGCCGTCGACGCCGCCGGCCGCGTGCAGGGTCAGCATATGAAAGCAGACCACGTCGCCTGGTTCGATTTCCCAGCCGATGATCGGAAATTTCGAGCGATCGGCTTCGACGTCCGGCAGGTCGGCCAGGCTGCCTTCCGGAAACCACTTGGCTTCGTTCTGCATGAACGAGCGCGGCATCAGCCACGGTCCCAGGTGCGAGCCGGCGACGAATTCGAGTGTCGAATGGCGGCGCACCGGATCGGCCGGAATCCACATGCTGACGTTCTGCATGCCTTCGATGTTGTAGTAGGGCTGGTCCTGGTGCCACGGCGTGCGCTGGCGCGTGCCGGGTTCCTTGACCAGCATGTGGTCGTGATACAGGCGCGCGGTGGAACTCTGCATCAAGAGGCCGGCGGCGGCGCCGAGCGGCCCCTCCATGATCACGCGCCGGTATTCGTCGTTTTCCTGCCAGTTGCAAAAGTCTTCCAGGAAGAAGCCCGGATCGCCGGGCTGGCTGGCGATTTTCGCACGCGGGCTGGGGGCGGCGATGTTGCGGTCGATGCCGGCGCGCAGCAGCGCGACTTCTTCCGCGTTCAGCAGCTGGCGCAGGCAGATCGCGCCGTCGCGCCGGAACGCCGCGATCTGTTCCGGCGTGACGCGATCGCGGATGCGGGCGTGGATGCTTGCGGCCAAGGCGTTTGTCATGCTGGTCTCCTTTATATGTCGCAGTTGCCGTTGAATTCCGTTCGCCAGGGTTGATTTCGGGTCGCCGCAAAGCGATGTTGCAGTTTAATCAGGATCAGAGTTTTTTTTCGCTGCGCTCTATCGCGAAAATTACTCTGACCCCGATTAAACGGACCACAGCGTACAAGCGCCACATCATTCTGATGTTTTACCTGCTTCACTTTGAATCCGTGAAAGCAGGGTCAGAGTAATTTTCGCAAACACCCGCGAAAAAAAACTTTGACCCTGGTTTCACTCGTGCGCCCCCTCAAAGAAGACTTAGTGGTTATTTGACCATCGGCAGCTTCAGGCCTTGTTTCTTCGCGGTGGCAATCGCGAGGTCATAGCCGGCGTCGGCGTGACGCATCACGCCCGAGCCGCAGTCGTTGACCAGCACGCGCGCCAGGCGGCGGGCGGCGGCCTCGCTGCCGTCGGCCACGATCACCATGCCCGAATGCTGCGAATAGCCCATGCCGACGCCGCCGCCGTGGTGCAGCGAAACCCAGCTGGCGCCGCCGGCGGTATTCAGCAAGGCATTCAACAGCGGCCAGTCGGACACGGCGTCGGTGCCGTCGCGCATCGCTTCGGTTTCGCGATTCGGGCTGGCGACCGAACCGGTATCGAGGTGGTCGCGGCCGATCACGATCGGCGCCTTCAATTCGCCATTCTTCACCATTTCGTTGAAGGCGAGGCCGGCGATGTGGCGCTCGCCCAAGCCGAGCCAGCAGATGCGCGCCGGCAAGCCCTGAAACGCGATGCGTTCGCGCGCCATGTCGAGCCAATGGTGCGCGTGCTTGTTGTCGGGGAACAGTTCCTTGATCTTGGCGTCGGTCTTGTAAATGTCTTCCGGGTCGCCCGACAAGGCGACCCAGCGGAACGGCCCCTTGCCTTCGCAAAACAGCGGGCGGATGTAGGCCGGCACGAAGCCGGGGAAGTCGAAGGCATTCTTGACGCCGGTGTCGAACGCGACTTGGCGGATGTTGTTGCCGTAGTC